>DUQS01000043.1 GCA_012837685.1 Bacteroidales bacterium | reverse complement strand
TTCTCTCACTTCACAAGGCATCCAAGTGTGCGGCGGGAAGGGAGTGATAGAGATACAAGCCCCAAAACCACCTAAAGGGGGAGCTGTAGAGTTCACAGCACATATATATAATGTATCGGGAATGTTGATGCGCACACTTCCACTTCAAGGAACAGAAGGGCAGGTTACCGTTCCCGCAGGAATTTATATTGTCCGCATCGGTAACGCTATCGAAAAAGTAGTGGTGCGGTAAAAAGTTTGTAAAATACTGTTTTTTCACAAAAGAGACGCAATTTATTTGCGTCTCTTTTGTGTTTTTTAGATAGTTGAATTATTTGCTTTTTTCGTATTGTTCCACGTACACTGTTTGTGCGGGGAGTGCAAATTTCAAATTATTTTCGTTGAAATGTGTCAAAATAGCAAAATTGACTTTCGACTGCGCTTCAAAAATATCTTTCCCGCTTTTGATGTAGTAGATAAAATCTATTTGAAGAGCAAAATCGCCAAAATTAGAGAAAATAGCAACAGTATCTTTGGTTATTTCGGAAATTTCGCTAGGCAGTTTTTTTAGTAAATTTATTGCTAAAGTCATTTGTTCAGGGGTGGTTTCGTAGGTCAGCCCCAATTTTACTATCACTTTGCGTGTCGGCTCTTCGGTAATATTTTCTATTATGCCGTCTATTATTTTATTGTTGGGCAAAATAACCAATCTCCCTTCCAATGTACGCAATCGGGTGCTTCTCACGCCTATTTCTTCAACAAAGCCGTCTACATTGTCAATTTTGACACGGTCGCCAAATCGGAATGGTTTGTCGGTGAAAATAGTAACACCGCCGAGAATGTTTTTTGCCGTATCCTGTGCAGCCAAAGCAACGGCTAAACCTCCAATTCCGAGACCGGCAATCAATGCACCCACATCAACTCCCATGCTGCTTATCGACAGCACAATACCGATAGACCAAAGCAAAAATTGTATGGCGCGTTTAATGACGCGAAGAATATGGGTGTCGATTTTTTTCTCATTGTCTTTTTCTGCCAACGGAGAGATGTATTTATCGACAATTGTCAAACTAAAGCGCACCAAAAACCACGTTATGTTCAATATAATGAGTACTTTGTACGAATTTCTGATATATCCGTTTATTTCCGGTGTAAAATTGAGGCGTGCCAAAGCTACCCAAATGCCCAACAACATGATAGCACTTAGGAATGGCGTTTTAAAAACCATCAGCAGCAAGTCGTCAAGTTTAGATGGAGTTTTTTGAGCGACTTTTTTTAATCGTTTTCCTATAAGGCGGAAAATGTAGCAAATAATAAACGCTCCAACAATGAAAGCCAACGAAAAAATCCAATCTTTAATGGAATTGTTCCAAATGAGTTTGTCTAAAAAATTCATGATGATATTATTTTTGATTAGGAATGGCAAAGATAATTGATTTTTTTGAATAATTTTTTTACCTTTGCCTGATTAATTCTTTTTTCATAGACAATTTAAAAACAAACAATTATGGAACAGACACTTGTAATTATTAAGCCCGGTGCCGTTCAGCGCGGATTGATAGGTACCGTTATTTCCCGATTTGAACAGAAGGGATTGCGTTTAGCCGGTATGAAAATGATACAACTCACCGATGCTATTCTTTCGGAACACTACAGTCATTTAGCCGACAAACCTTTTTTCGGACGCATCAAAAAATCAATGATGGCAACACCGGTTGTTGTTTGTTGTTGGGAAGGGCTTGATTGTGTGCAGGTTGTACGCTCTATGACAGGCGTTACCAATTCGCGCAATGCTGCTCCGGGAACTATTCGTGGCGATTTTGGCATGAGCATGCAAGAAAATATTATTCACACATCGGATTCGGTTGAAAATGCAAAAATCGAATTAGCGCGCTTCTTCGATACAGACGAAATATACGATTTTCAACCGGCTGCACAATCTTTTTTATACGCTTCTGATGAAAAATAAAACGTGGTTTTTAGCATTTTGCCTATTTTGCGTATCAATTGCCTTTGCTGATACAATTCCACAAAATTTATTGGAAGGCAATTTTTCGGAAGAATTTGATTTGAGCGAAATGCCGGCAAACGACATTTATAATTCGTGGAACATTCAATGGCTCAACCCGTATAAAATTAAAATCGACAGTCTGCCCGATTCCGTTAATATCGCGTGCACCGATTTTGTTTATCCGCTGGTGAGCAACCGCATTACATCGCCGTTCGGTTTGCGCGGCTGTCGTTACCATTACGGCATTGATTTAGGATTGGCGGTAGGAGATACCGTTCGTGCTACGTTCGGCGGAAAAGTGCGCATTAGGGATTATGAGCGGCGAGGTTACGGGCACTATGTGGCTATTCGTCACGACAATGGGCTTGAAACGGTTTATGCGCACTTATCGGAAGTGTTGGTGGAGATTAATCAAGATGTGAAAGCCGGCGAACCTATCGGGTTGGGCGGTAACACCGGTCGTTCTACAGGTCCGCACTTGCATTACGAAATACGTTTTCTCGGCAATGCGTTTAATCCAACAAAATTGATTGATTTCAAGGAAAAAAAGTGCAAGTATGACGATGAATATATCATTACGCTCAATGAAACGTACAGCCACAAAGAAGAATTGGCTGAATTGAGCAAAGCGGCTTACCATCGGGTGCGCCGAAATGACAATTTATCGCGCATTGCTCAGCGTTACGGCACTACGGTAAGGAAACTTTGTAAATTGAATAAAATATCGCCCCGTTCGATACTTCGTATTGGGCAACAAGTGCGTTATCGGTAGTTTTTTGCACAATTTTATAACTAAAAAACAAATACATTATGGAAACAATCAGACAAGAAAAAATAGCGCGTTTGCTAATGAAAGAATTGGGCGAGATATTTTTGCTCTATGCCCGCGATTATCAGGGAACGCTCATTTCAGTGAGCGAAGTTCGTGTTACGGCAGATTTGAGTCAAGCGAGAGTGTTTTTAAGCATTTTTCCAAGCGAAAAAGGGGAAGATATGTTGGCGAAAATTCAAGCTGCCACTAAGAAAATTCGATTTGAGTTGGGCAACCGCACCCGCCACCAGTTGCGCATCATTCCCGAGTTGATTTTTCATATAGACGGTACGTTCGATTATATGGAAAACATCGACCAACTTTTGCAAAAATAAGGCATACTTAAAAAATCATTTTAAGGAAAAACAGATAATGTCGGCAGAAGGGAAGATATCATGGCGCGAAAAAATGAAGAATATGCGTTTCGCATTTTTTGTCGCCGGTCGCTATCTGTTTTCACGAAAATCGCACAATGCCATCAACATCATTTCGGGAATTTCCGTTTGTGGCGTAGCTGTTGGAACTATGGCTTTGGTGTGTGTGCTTTCGGTGCTTAACGGTTTTGAGCAATTGGTTAAAGATTCGTTTTCGCAATTTGACCCTGATTTGAAAATAACTGCCGTGCAAGGCAAAAGTTTTGATGTAGCAACAGAGCAGTTTTCTACTATCAAAAACATGTCGGAAGTGGCAGTTTTCGCCGAAATTATCGAAGAAAATGCGCTGTTGTGTTATGACGATAAGCAATTGCCCGTAACTATAAAAGGCGTTCCCCAACAATATACGGCAATGGTTGACGTTGAGTCTATGGCGTTTGATGGTGCTTTTAAGCTCAAGAAAAACGAACTGTACGCTGCATTTATTGGTTTGGGAGTCGCCAACACACTTGGTACAGGTGTCAATTTTGAATCTCCGCTATCGTTGTACGTTCCCAAGCGGATAGGAACCGTTAATGTAGGAGCACCGGAAACGGCTTTTCGGCGCGAATTTTTGTTTGTTTCGGGTGTCTTTTTTTCCGGTCAGGAGGCTTACGACAATAAAGTAGCGTTGCTTTCAGCCGATTGTGTGCGCAATTTGCTTGATTATTCGCAAAACGAAGCAACTTCAGTAGAGTTGAAACTTGTCGACGGAACAAAGGTTAAACGGGTGCAAAGTGCCATTAAAGATATTTTGGGCGATAAATTTTTAGTTCAAAATCAAACGGAACAACAGGAAGATTTTTACCGCATTATGAAAATAGAAAAATGGATTTCGTTTTTCATTCTTGCGTTCATTCTTTTAATAGCAACTTTCAACATTATCGGCTCGCTTTCGATGTTGATGATTGACAAAAAAGAAGATATTGAGATTTATCGCCGAATTGGTGCTCCCGATGAAATGGTACAGCGCATTTTTTTGTACGAAGGGTGGCTCATTTCAATAGTAGGTGCCGTAGTGGGAATGGTTATCGGATTGATTTTGTGTTTCTTGCAGCAATATGTAGGTTTGCTCAAAATGGGTTCGGGCTTTATGGTGGACAATTATCCTGTACAAGTGCAGTTTGGCGATGTAGTGGCAATTTTTATTACGGTGGTATTATTGGGCTTTTTGTCGGCTTATTATCCAGCCAAGTCAGTTGAAAGAAAAAAACAATGAGACGTTTAGGATACATATTTTTTGGATTGTTGCTTATTCTCTCTGCTTGCGACGAGTATCCTGTGAGCAATGTCAGGTTAAGCGATTCCGAATTGGCTATGAAAGTAGGCGACAGTTACCAGTTGGAAGTAATTATAGAGCCGCTTTCATCGACTTATGCCAATACTGTTTCGTGGACAAGCAGCGACCCAAATGTAGCAACGGTAGATGCTGCCGGAAATGTAACGGCTGTTTATACGGGCGAATGTGAAATAATTGCAAAAGCCGGACACAAAACAGCCTCATGTCGTGTGGTTGTAGTTTTGGTTTACGATTTTAAGTTTCCGCAAGCAAAAGCTTTTTTCCACGGCGATGCCTACAAATCGCAAAGCAACAATATTACGTTGCGCCTCTATTCTCAAGGTATTTATGTTTCCGACAATGGCGAAATTTCCGGTGAAGGATTTTTTCTCAATCTCGATTTGCAAGTGCCGATAACCGAAAAACTTGTGCAGGTCGGTAACTATGCGGCTTCATCAACGCCTTTGCCAATGACATTTTTACCCGGCGATACCATTAATCGGAATGATACGATATATGCCACAGGTACATTCCTTGGTAAATATTCTGAACAAGGATTTGGAGTTATTTTTATCAAACAAGGTGTGGTAACGGTTTCTGCCACAGGCGAAAATTATACTGTTTCGTGTTCGATTATCGGCGAAAAGAACGAACAGATAACGGTCAACTATTCCGGCAAAATACCGACTTTCGATATTAGCGGTGTTACGCCTCCCGAACCTCTGAATTTAACGTTTACAACGCTGAATATGGAATTTTTGGGAACTAAATATTCGACCGATTACAATGTGCAGCGTATTAATTTGTACAGTGAAGGAAACGCCGAACAATTGCAATTGGAATTGATGGTTCCTTTGAGCGTAAAAGATTTTATTCCTAACGGAACATACAGTTTTTCAAATACTTCTGCGCCTTTCGGAATTGTTGTGCCATTTTCTACAATTTCCGATGAAAAAGAGGGAACATGGCTGTACAAAGATGGAGGAGCCACCCCGATAACTAAGGGTTACGTAGTCGTGTCCAACCAAAATGATAAAGTTATTTTCGATTGCCATTTGGTAGATAAAAACGGGCGTCCAATAGTTGGCAAAAATTAAATTTAAAAAAATCCTATTATTTTGTTGTATATAAGATAAAAGCATTATCTTTGCATTGAGTTTGAAGATTTTTCTTCAAGTTTTCATAAGTTAAATGGTTGGGAAGAGCACTAATTTTGCGTTGGTGCTCTTTTTGCCCCCTTATAAAAAGGGCTATGAAAACAGACTGACTTTTTAGTTTAATTTAAAGAGAATAGCTTCTTGATTAAACTGTTTTGCTGTTCTTAAATCTAAATAATATGCGAAAACTTATATTTCTTTTGGTTTTTTTATTGGCTGTGCCGTGCGTTTTTGCCGGTGAAATGCCCGAAGGTTACTACACCACAGCGAACGGCAAAAGTGATTCTATTCTCAAATCTACTCTCAGGCAAATTATCCGTGCCCATACAGTATTGAGCTATGGTTCGGGAGAAGGCTCCAGCTGGTATTGTTTTTACTATTCTGACCGTGATACGGCTACCGGTCTTTGCATGGATATGTATTGTGATGATTGGAAACCTTTTACCACGCCGGGTGCGGTAGTTTCCGGTTGCAATATAGAGCATAGTTTTGCCAAATCGTGGTGGGGTGGAGCAAATAATGATGCTTACAAAGATTGTTATCACCTCAATCCTTCGAATATTACGGCTAATTCAGCGCGTAGTAATTATCCATTGGGTGTTCCAACACAAGATTTTAAAGACCCAAGTACTACAGGTTCGTTACGCATAGGTAAACGTTATTCCGAAGAATATGGCACCTATCATTATGTTTTTGAACCGAAAGATGAATATAAAGGCGATTTTGCCCGTGCCTATTTTTATATGGCTACATGCTATGGTGATGAGCTGACATGGCGCAAGGATAATCCGGATGTTGGTTCGTATTATGCCATGCGTAGTCCGACCGACAATGATGCTTATCTTGAATTTTTGGATTGGGAAATAGACGTTTTGTTGGCTTGGCATCGTCAAGATCCGGTGTCTATCAAAGAGATAAATCGGGCAGATGCGGTGAATAATTTTCAAAACAATCGCAATCCGTTTATCGATTATCCGTGTTTAGTAGAATATATTTGGGGAAACAGAAAAGGTGAAAATGTTGATTTTTCGCGTTTGATGAGTTCGCTTGATGTCGCTTTCTTGGGCTGTGAAGACAAATCGGGCTGCGATTGTACTATTACAGTTCCTACCTTGACTTTGCCGCAAAAAAATACTGAAATAGAACTTGGCAACACGACAGTGGACAGCAAACGTTCAACAACGCTTACCATAAAGGGCGAACTACTAACCGAAGATATAACACTTTCCATTTCAGGCGTAAATGCTGAATATTTTACCGTTTCGCCCACAACGGTTTCGGCGGCACAAGCTTTGGAAGGCTACAATGTTACGGTATCATACCTGCCGATGCAACTTGGAGAACATTCAGCCATTCTAACAATTACAAGTTCGGAATTTACTGCGGTGCCCGTTACTTTGTCGGGTTCGTGTATATTTTCAGCTTTGGAAGCGACAGAAATTACGAAGAATAGTTTTAAAGCCAATTGGACTAATGCCGGTGTGTCCGATTATACACTGAATGTATTTACCCAAACTATGACTGGCAAAGAACCTACTACATTTTATAGTGAATCGTTTGAAGCTGGTCAAGGTGATTTTACAATTGATGACAAGAAAATACCTGAAGAACTATCGTATATTTGGAAATGGGATTCTCAATACGGTATGAAAGCTTCTGCTTTTCTTAATCAAGTAGCTTATGAATCGGAAAGTTGGCTGATTTCACCGGAAATAAATTTACAAAATGCAGTTTCGGCTAAATTAACTTTCAGGCATGCTCGAAGATTTGGTGATTTATCGCACTTGAGTGTGAAAATTTCTGATGACAACGGCATAAATTGGACGAATTTAACCATTGCCAACTGGCCGGACGGGTCGAATTGGAATTTCTTAGCATCGGGCGATGTAATTCTGGACGCTTATATCGGGAAAACTGTTAAAATAGCGTTTGTTTATACGAGCACAACAAGCGGAGCTGCCACATGGGAAATTAAGAATTTTGTAGTTGATGGTGAAAAATCGGCACTTGCTAAAACTTTAATTACCGGTTTCCCAAAGTTGGTAAGCAATGTACAGAATTATGTTGTAACAGGTTTAACGCCAAAAACAAATTATTTCTACACAGTAACTCCGGCGGGTTTTGAAAAATCGAATGAAATTTCAGTTACTACTTTAGCCGAAAATGAAACAATGATTGACTACGTTGAAACTAACAGTTTGGTTTATTATAAAGCAGGGGACATGCTTCATGTGCTGAACATAGAGCCAGAGACAATTGTTAAAGTTTTCGATTGTACGGGACGTCTTGTTGAAAGTCGTAATCATTGTGCTTTTGAAGAAGTGTTTACTCTGCCCAAAGGTGTTTATTTGTTTAAGGCATTAAACAACGGTAGAACACAGAGTTTTAAAATAGTTTATTAACCTTAGAATTTTACGATAATGAAAAAAACAATTTTAGTAGGTGTACTGCAGTGTTTAGTGCTTGTTTTGTTTGCGGCGGAACCGGCAGGTTATTACAATTCGGCAGAAGGCAAAAGTGGCGAAACTTTGCGACAAGCACTTTTTTCAAAAATTAAAGATCATTATAATGTCGGCTACGACGGTTTGTACAATGTGTATCCTACAAGCGATGTTACTGCCGACGGCAAAGTGTGGGATATGTATTCCACCTGCACATGGACACACGGGCAAAAAAAATGCGGTAAATACCAATACCAAACAGTATGCGATTGTTACAATCGCGAACATTCTGTGCCGCAAAGTTGGTTTAGTAAAGCAAGTCCTATGGTTTCCGATGCCTTTCACGTTTATCCTACCGACGGCAAAGTGAACGGTCAGCGCAGTAATTATGAATATGGCGAATGCTCGGGTGGGACAAGTCTTGGCGGCAAAGCCCTTGGTCGACTTGGAGAGAGTACACTTTCGGGCTATACTAGTTATGGCACGGTGTTTGAACCCGATGATGAATACAAAGGTGATTTTGCACGCACCTATTTTTACATGGCTACTCGCTATGCCGACAAATGTTCGAGTTGGGGCTATACTTTTGGCAAGGACGTTAGTGGTTTGACCTATTACGGTGTGGCATTATTTATGAAATGGCACCGCCAAGACCCTGTTTCGCAAAAAGAGAAAAATCGTAATGATGCTGTGTATACCAAACAAAACAATCGCAATCCGTTTATTGATTATCCCGATTTGGCGGAACATATTTGGGGCTCAAAAAAGAATGAAGCGTGGTATTCCAGCCAGTCGCCTGTAGAAAATATCACTTTGCCTCTATTTGAAATTTCTCCCAATCCGGCTAAAGATTATATCACAATTAGTTCTGAAACAACTTCGAAAATCGGTTATCGCATTTTCGACCTTTCGGGAAAAACCATGCTTTCGGGCGAAACTCAAGTCGGCGCTCCTGTGGCGATAAATAGTTTAAACAATGGAATTTATCTTATTATGGTGGACATTGACGAACGTACGCAATTACAAAAATTTATTGTTAATAAGTAAACTGTATAAATTTTAACGAGAAAGCCTCCGAATTTTTCGGAGGCTTTCTTATGTCAACATTTTTCTACTCCGATACTCAACAATAATGCTTCATACTGCTCATTATCCTTTTCTTTGATTTTTTCCAATATGAAATTTGCGACTTTTTTCATTTCTGGAATATCAATAGGAGTCATACTTCGTTCAAATAATCCTTCTAAATGCGAAAGTTCATTGTTAAGTCTATCAGTCATTGTTGAAGCTTGATTATTGCCACCAAAAAATCTTGTTAGTTTGTCGTCATGATCAACGGCGTTTGGATATTTGTAAAAAAGAAATGCTTCTAAAAACTTTCTAGTGTTATTTCCAAAATTGTAAAACAAGCTATGTTGTGTGTCATCATCAATATTGGCATTAGCACATAAATATATTTGATGAAATAGGTAATTAAATTCTGTAACATAATCTTTCAAGTATTGAGGCATTAGTTTAAGCTTACTATGCTCTTTTTCTCTTGAAATTAAAAAGTAACAGCACTGCTTCTTATTTAATGCACCTGGTAAACGTTTCAAATATTTTAGGAAATCAAGATTGTGAGTAGAAATAAATATTTGCTCAAATTCGTCTTTTGCTATTATTTCAGCATTGATAAGAGAATAAACGAAAAAAACATGATTACTATCTAAACTTGAAATCGGGTCATCAATCCAAATAATTGGTTTACTTCCTTTTGTTTCAACATCTTGGAGTTTTGCTAAAAAATAGCAAAACGCTATCAAACTACATTCACCCTCGCTCAAATGATAAGCTTTTTCCCCATTTCTTATAATTTCAAATCGAGTTTTTTTACTTTCAAAAGTATCTTCGTTTTCTATTGCTTGCAATGTTAGAAACTCGTGTCCAAAATAATTATTTAGATATTCATTAACTTGCAACGCACCTTTTTCTTCATCTTTCATCAAACGTTCTTTATCTTCAATCAATTTAATTTGTTGTTTGATTTTTTCTTCTAATGCTTGTTTCTTTTGAGATTCTGCATCGTAAGATGCTTTTAATGTTTGTATTTTGGCTGTAACAGTAGTATATTGTATTGTTGTTACAAAATCATTTACTTCTCTTAGTCGTAACAGTTTCTTCGCATCGGATTGTTCTTTTTCTAATGATTTGCTGTATTCGTTTGCCTCTTTTCTGAGTGCTTCAAATTTTGTCCAACAGTTTTCAAATTGTTGGCTGTTATCAATAATATCTTCATATACTTTTGGATTTAATAAATCGTCTTTACGTTCTTGTAACTTTGTTTTTATTCGCTGTAATTCAGATTTTGTTTTGTCAATCATTTGTTGTTTTTGTAAAATCAACGCATCTAAGTCCGAATGAAATTTAGAATAAAAATCACTTTTATTGATTTGAAGTAGTGTGTCAATATTTCGAATATAATTATCAATTTCAGATGTCAAAATATCAATATCTTTTTCAAATTTTTCAGATTCTTCATCAAAATGGCTATCAAGTTCATTCCATCTTTCAGGTGAAATGCTATTACCACAAAAAGAACATTGGTTGGGTTTGTCTTTGTGTAATTGTCTACCCTCTTTAACCCATCGATTTAGAATGGCATCTTTTAAAAGTTGTTCAATTTTGTCTGAACTACTTATTGATTTTGTTACTAATTCTTTAGCTTTTGCACTAATACCACTTAAGTCTATAGTTGGTTTGTTAATTTCAGGAATATCTGCCTTTGCTTCTTCTTTTAACAAATTAAGCTTTTGTGTCACTTCATCATCTGTTAGAGGTTGAAACGAAGTGTCTAAAACAATTCTAATATCATTTTGTAATTTATTTATATTGTAGTTTTGGTCTCCAAATTTTTCAGACTTATACTTTATCCCATTGGGATTATTAGTTGCTTTATAGCTTAATTGTTGATTTAATTTTCTGTCTTCTTCTTGATAGGTTTGATATGCATTGTTTGTAGTGGCAGTAGCATTTTTGAGTTCAAGAAAATATCCGCTTGCATTTATTTCTTTTTCAATATCTTCTGCTGATCCTAATTCATCTTTTAATATTTGGATTTCTTCTTCAATGTCTACATTGTCACCCATTATCGCAAATGGTGTAATACTTTCATCTGGATTAACAATAAAGCGAAGTTTATCTTTTACAAAATCCTCATTAAATACTCTGATCTTTTTTCCATGTGCTTTTAGATTATTTTGCGTTATGTCAGGTTCCCCTTGAAATGCTAACTTCAAATTGTGGATTTTCGTATTTGTCGGATATAGTACCTGTTTCTAATGCTCTAACGATTCGTGAAAGTGTTGTTTTTCCTGAATAATTTCGACCGTAAAAGATATTAATTGCTTTAAACAAAACAACATTATTTCCATCATCTCTAATTGTAGTGTCCCAATCGAAATTTTGGAATACTGCTAAATTTTTTATCGTCTTAAATTTGGTTATCATTTTAATTTATCCTTTCTATTTGCATTAAAGTCTTTTAGCTTTGCCCACATATAATTTATGACACAAATATACAAAATTCGTAAATCATTTTATATTTTAAATCATAACGCCTTTTATGATAGGGTAAAGGTTTTCATTATTGGTAAAACAGTTTTGCGGTGGGGTCGGTAGGGCGTATTTTTCCGCGTTTACTGTACCGTATAATGTAGAAATTGTTGGGTGGCAATTGGGGAATATCCACAATTGTGCCTGTCGGTTGCACGGTAGTAATGAGGTGTCCTTGAACGGAATAGATATAGAGCAAAC
>DUQS01000042.1 GCA_012837685.1 Bacteroidales bacterium | reverse complement strand
GTCAAATCCGGCAGTAATAATTTTTTTCATATACGAGTTATCATTCCCGTAAATGATAGTCTGCCATTCTTTTTCCCAAAAATTAACCCAAAATTCGTCAGTGTAGCCGTCATATTTTTTCTTGAGCCAAAGCGGATGATGCAACCCCCAATCTTTTTTCCAATAGTAGCGGTATTTTTCTGCCGAGCCAATACTTATGTATGAAATAACCAACCGTTTACCACCGTTTGCTTTTGTTTTTAATTGATTGACTTCCGAAACTGTAAACTCTGTTTCGTTAAAAAATAAATCCACCAAAACCACATCGAAATTGGTTGCCGAAATTGCATGAATCATCTCTTGTTTTGAGGAATAGTTGTCTGTGCTGATAAGGTATAAGTAGTTTTGAGCATCGGACAGATTGGTAATATTTGCCGTATTGGAATGAGGAACGCTGTCGGGAATTTGTAAATAATGATAATTACTGCTTGTTCGAGGAAAGCAAATAAATCCTTCACTATAATTTCGATTTAAAGCATCTGCAATATTGGTGCTGTCGATAACATATTCCGAAACCATTATTTTTTTCGAAGCCTTAAGCTGTCTGAGTATTTCAAGACGCTCATTGTCAGGCGAATAGTTGCTGTTATAAAACAGTTCTTCAACTCCAAAACCATTTACAGCCGCCATATATAGCGGATGTTCTCCTTCATTCGGGTCGGTATTCTTAAAGGCAAGTTCAATGCCGTTTTGTGGAATAATAATAAAATCGGAATCGAAACTTCTGGCATAATTGGAAATACTAACGACAAAATCTTGCATTTTTTCTGCAGCTTTGTCCGATAGTTTCTCTTTTGAGCAACTCAAAAAAGTTACCGCCAAAATGAATGTAACTACAAAGTATTTCATTTGGTCAGTGCCTTATTTATGTGAAAAATTCCAATTTACGAATATTTTCTTGTCAAATTACACCAAACATCGGAACGAAACAACAGTGTTGCACTACTATTTTTTTGTCTTTATATAAACCAATTTTATTGATGCTCTTTCTGTGGTTCGTTCGTCAATATCAAAATTGCTTTTCAATGATTTAATCAACGGAGTGAGTTTTTCAAAACCATAATTTCGCGGGTCAAAATCGGGCATTTTCTTAATTAACAGATTTCCCACATCGCCCAAAAACGCCCATCCGTCTTCGTCGGCAACATCGTTCACTGTCGAGGTGATTAAAGATATAATTTCCGAATTGATTTGTTTTACTGTCTCGTGTTTAGCCTTTTGCGAATTTTCTGTTTTCTGTTTCCCTGCCGAAATCGGTCGCTTTAAAATTTCAAGGTAAATAAACTTATCGCATGCCACAATAAACGGATTGGGGGTCTTTTTTTCTCCAAATCCCAACACTTTCATGCCCGATTCTCTAAGTCGTGTCGCCAATCGTGTAAAATCGCTATCGCTTGACACAATACAAAATCCGTCCACTTTGCCGGTGTACAAAATGTCCATAGCATCAATAATCATCGCAGAATCTGTGGAATTTTTGCCTGTGGTGTATTCGTACTGCTGAATGGGTGTAATGGCATTTTCCAACAACACCTTTTTCCAACTTGCTAAATTTGGTTTAGTCCAATCGCCGTAAATTCTTTTAAATGTGGGAATTCCATATTTTGCAATCTCTTCCATCATACCTTTCACATTTTCAGAAGGTACATTGTCGGCATCTATAATAACTGCCAATTTTAAATCCTGTTTTGCTTCCATAATCAATTTATCTTTTATCTACTGAAACTTTTATACATTTTGTCAAATTATACGAAACATTAAAATGAAAAACAATCTTTGAACGACTCACTTTTTCAACACTTTATTACGTGTAATTGGTTTTTATATATTCCTCAACTCCTTCATAATAGAAATTAACTTCTCTTTTCCCAAAAAATGATTTGAATCTATTTTCAGGCGAGTTTGTATCTTTATCATTAGTCGGTTTATCAGATGGACATAAAACAACTTCAATTTTAGCACTATGTCTAACATTTCTGGCTAATAGCTGTCTTAATTCAAAGTCAGCCGTAGGGAAAGAATATCCCATAAATACAATACTTGAAGCTTCAGAAAGTTCAATCCCTGCATTTTGCCAAATTAATTTCAATTGAACATTGTTCAAATCCTTTAAAAATGTTGGCATTATAAGCTGACTGCTTAATAAAGCACCACCATTTGCGTTTTCGTCTTTAAAATTTTCCTTACAAAATTTACAGATAGGTTTATTTATATATTCATCAATCGCTATTTTCTCAAAAAATGTTACAAATAATCTTTGACATCGCTTACACTGTAACCAATTCATTGAACCATGAAGTTTAAGCAATTTGATAGTAAATAAATTCTTAGTTAAAGCAACTAATGCTGGCATATTTTGACCACTATATGGAGTTGTATGACAACAATAATCAATAACTCCCTTTGAATTTCTCTTAAAAGAATTGTCTATTAGAATATCCCAATTTGTTGAAATTATTGCAAAAGAGTCTTTTTTTTGTTCTTCTTTTTTGTTTATTAAATACTTTGTAAACTTTTCGACATGGTCACATTTGGTGGTTTTACGCTTAAGTAGCATTATTATTAAACCATTTATTTTTTGCCTAATGTCTATTAAGTCTTTCGGTGAAATATTTCTAAAAGCTAGATTATCAACGACACAACGATCAATTGGTGTATAAATATCTTCAAGACTTATTTTAGCAAAATCTTTTTCTTCAATAAACATCGTATCCGAAAGAAATTTTTTAAAGGCATTTCGATATTGATTAAATATATCTTTATATTCATCATATTCATCAAGTAAATCATTTTCCTTTACTTTGAATATTTCATCAAGTAGTTCAGATTGTAATGGAATATTTGCACTTTTTGAAAAACCTGCACCTATGATATAAACAGTTTTATCTTTACTCATCTTGAAAAATATTTTTTATTATGAATTACATTTTTTTATTTGCATATAACATCTTATTTACAATTTACAAATATACAACTTTTGTAAATAAAATTCTGCTTTTAGAGAATTAAAATATTTTTTCATTTAGAATTTTTTGAAGTTGTATTTTTCTGACACCTCATAAAAAGTTCTCTTTTCGGTTTTTTCAACTCACAACAGAAACAATTTTTAAAAAATTATCACTAAAAAATGCAGCAACTAAATGAAATCCAAATATTTATTGAAATAGTGGCATTAGTGAGCTTTTTAAGAACTTTTTCCTTCAAAAAAAATAGTTGTTGGTTTAAAAAAATGTTTTATCTTTGTAAAATTAACTTTTTCATACGGAGGTGTCATGAAAACATTGCTGTACAAAGCAACACGCAATCTTTTGTTAGTAGGCGTTTTGACCATGACAGTCGGTTGCGGAACGGAAAATAACAACTCGGGCATTGTACGAACTGTAAAAACCGCTAAAGTAACTGTTTCAAAAGCTACGCAAACCGCCTTGGTTAGTGGCATAGTGTGCGCCGGCGAAGAACATTCGGCTTCTTTTCGTGTTGCGGGTAATATCGACCAAATTCTTGTCCGTCCGGGACAAACGGTAACCAAAGGTGACCTTATAGCCACTTTGGATACGCGCGATTTTGAAAACACTTTAATGGCAGCCGAAAGCAAATACAAACAGGTAAAATCGGAGGTGGAGCGCGTTACGGAACTCTACAAACGCGAAAGTGTTACGAAAAACGACTACGAAAAAGCCATTTCGGGCGAAAAAACTACAGAATCGTTATTCAACGCCGCCAAAAACCGACTACAAGATACACAACTCAAAGCTCCCATAACCGGCATTGTGCAATCGGTAGATATGGGGGTGAACAGTTACGTGCTTCCGGGCATGAGCATTATTACTATAGTGGACATCAGCCATTTAGAAGTGGAAACCAACATTTCCGCCACTTTGTTTCTCGAACAGAAAAATTTTTCAAAATTCATCGGACTTTCTGAACTGTTCGCAAATCCTATTCCTTTGGAACTGCTTTACATTGCTCCAAAAGCCAATAGCAACCAACTCTACAAAATGCGTCTGAACATAGACGACGAAGATATTTTGAAACAATTGGCAATCGGGATGCTCCTTAACGTAAAAATTTTGTACGAACAAAATAAAAATGATGAGATTTCGGTGCCAATCACCGCCATATTCAACGAAAACGGAGAAAGTTTTGTTTGGGTAATAACGGACGACCAAACACATATTGAACGCCGAAAAGTAACTATTGAAGGAATGACCGAAGAGGGTCAAGTACGCATCACCGAAGGTTTAAACGGCACGGAAACCATTGTTTCGGCAGGCGTCAACCTACTTAGCGACGACGATGAAATACGAATATTGCAACCCAGCGACACCAATGTCGGCAACTTACTCTAAACAATCATGAACCTTTCCTACGAAACATACAAAAGACAGACGATTTTCTGGTGTGTGGTGATTCTCATTGTCATTAGCGGCATCTATTCCTTCTTCAAAATCAGCAAACTGGAAGACCCCGAAATCGTGGTGATGCAAGCCATGGTTGTTACTGTTTACCCCGGCGCATCGGCACACGAAGTAGAACTGCAAGTAACCAACGTTATTGAAAACGAACTCCGCAGCATGGACGGCATCGCCGAAATACAATCGACATCGATGGCAAATATTTCCAAAGTATCGGTGATGCTGAAATTTACCGTTCCCGAAAAGGAAATCACACAACATTGGGACGTGATGCGCCGCAAAATAGCAGCCGCAAAAAGTAAACTTCCGACAAACGCCATGGAACCGATGGTAATGGACGACATCGGCGACGTTTACGGTATGTTTTACGCCATGACTGGCGAAGGTTTCTCGTACGAAGAATTGAACAAATACGCCAACTTCATCAAACGCGAATTGCTTATTTTGGACGGCGTAAAACGAGTGGAGATATTCGGCAATCAACCTCCTTGCATAGACATTGAAATTTCAAAAGAAAAAATAGCACAATTAGGCATTTATCCCGCACAAATAGTGCTGAGTGTAAACAACCAAGCATCGCCTGTATATGCGGGCAACTACGAACAGGATGACGAAGTATTGCGCTTGGGCATAAACGGCAAAATAAAAACCGAAGATGATATTAAAAACATCATAATCAAAGGGTTTGAAGGCGACCAATTCCGCCTCGGAGATATTGCCAAAATTGAACGGACTGTAGCCGAACCTGCTCGTTACCAATTCTTATACAACGGTGAAAATGCTTTGGCTATTTCCGTCTCCATGGAATCGGGCAATAACATTATAGATGTGGGCAAAGAGGTGGAAGAACGCCTAGAAGAAATGTCAAGCCAAATTCCGGCAGGCATTCAACTCAATAAAGTGTTTTTTCAACCGGAAAAAGTACAAACGGCTATCAACGACTTTATGTTGAATTTGGTTGTCTCCGTTGTCATCGTGATACTGGTGCTTATGTTTACCATGGGTTTCAAAAGCGGCGTTATCATTGGTTCGGGGCTTGTTCTTACCGTTTTAACAACTTTTCCGGTGCTACTGGCTTTAGACGGTACACTCCAACGCATATCGCTGGGAGCGTTTATTGTGGCAATGGGTATGTTGGTGGACAATGCAATAGTGGTGATGGATGGCATAATTGTAGATTTGCAATTCGGAAAACCCGTAAAAACGGCACTATTCAGCACTGCAAAGAAAACAGCAATGGCGTTGTTGGGTGCTACATCAATAGCTATCGTTGCTTTCTTGCCTGTGTACTTGTCGCCCGATACTGCCGGCATTTATATTGGCGATTTGTTCATCGTGCTTTGCATTTCGTTGGGCATCAGTTGGATTTTTGCACTAACGCAAGTACCGATATTTTCCGCTCGAATGCTCAACTTCAAATCATACAGAGGCAAAAAACAGAAACCTTTCGACTCACGTATCTATCAATGGCAACGGAAATTTCTCCACGTTGTACTTGATAAAAAAATAACCACCCTCCTTGTTGTATTTGCGCTGTTAGCCGTTTCGTTGTACGGTTTTAAATTTGTCAAACGAACTTTTTTCCCCGACTTCACTTACGATCAAGCTTTCGTGGAATATACGCGCCCGCTGAACACAAGCCCAACTCAAGTGATGGCCGACCTCAAAACCATAAGCAACGATTTGCTCAAAATAGAAGGTGTGAAAAATGTTACCGCATCTCACGGCATGACACCATCGCGCTACTGCTTAGTGCGTGCCTACAATGTGGTAGGCGATAATTACGGCGAATTTATTATCGACTTCGACGACTACGCAACCATGAAAAAATTGCGTCCGCAAATAGAACGCTACTTTAGGGAAAATTACCCCGATGCTTACACGCGTTTTCGTCTTTACAACATCTCTATTTTATCCTCACACACCGTAGAAGTGGAATTTACAGGTCCTGACCCGCAAGTGCTACGCGATTTGGAACAGCAGGCGGAAAAAATTATGAAACAATCGCCCAAAATTAATCCATACACCGTACAACCGAACGTTGAACCCATAAGCAAATACCTTGCAATAGATTATTTGCAAACCACAGCGCAACAAATAAATACCACACGCAACGATGTCAGCAACACACTATTAGCAGCAACCGACAAATTGCCTTTTGCTACGTTGTGGGACGGCAACGTAGCTACTCCCGTGAATTTGAAAATACGTAATTCAGACGGTTCTAAAATCAAAGATTTAAAAAACATACCCGTTTGGAACATTATTCCCAACCTCAACGCTTTAAGCGAACTAAACATCTCCAATCTGTTGGTAAACTCAAACTCGATGAGTGAACTGCAGAAAAAAATTGTAACGCCCGTACCTTTGAGTCAAGTAACCAATGGTATTGACCTTTCGTGGGAAAACGGCGTGATACAACGTAAGAACGGACAACGCTCCATACAAGCCCAATGTGAACCGGCACCTGATGTCAGTCCCGAAGAAGCACGTCTTTCGATAAAAGACGCTATAGAAGAGATAGAGTTGCCAATCGGCTACAAAATGGAATGGATGGGCGAATACGACATGCAACAAAGAGCATTGATAAACGTATTTAACCTTCTGCCATTGGCAGGCGTTCTCATTATCTTTATTTTGGTAATGCTGTTCAATGACTACAAAAAGCCGCTTATTATTCTGCTTTGTCTGCCTATTGTTTTCATCGGCATCGTGCCCGTGCTCATCTTGTCCAAACAACCATTCTCGTTTACTGCTATTGTGGGCACTATCGGCATGGCAGGCATGCTCATCAAAAATTCTATTGTATTGCTGGAAGAGATAGAGCACTTAATAAATTCCAAAATAGACCCGTACACCGCCGTAATAGAAGCAACTATATCGCGTACACGACCTGTGATGATGGCTTCAATAACCACCATATTAGGCGTTATTCCCCTTATAACCGACCCCATGTATGGACCACTTGCAGTAACCATTATGTCGGGATTATTGGTTGGTACACTCATCACTTTGGTGTTAGTGCCGATATTCTACGCTCGTTTTTATAACATAAAAAAACAAGTAACTAAGCTATGAAACGTGCTGCCATAACATATTGCTTTATACTAATGCTCTGTGGTTTGAATTTTACCACGGCGCAGACAAACGATTCACTACCGGCATCAAGCACCGATTCCGTTTTATATCTTTCGTTGGACAGTTGTCGCGCCATGACACTCCGTAACAACATCGACATACGCATAGCACAAAAAAATATCGAAAAGGCAGAGGCTGAAAAAAGTGCAGCCCTGTCAAATTATTTTCCAAAAATTTCAGCAAACGCTGGCGCTATGTACATGTTCAAGGATATGCAATTTATAAAGAACCTCGAAGAATATATACCTCCTTTTTCGATAGACGATGGAAGTTTTTCGCCCGAAATGGGCACCGACATCGAAAAACTTCTGAACATGCTTCGCAGTGAATTAATAAGGGTTTGGGAGCCTATAACAGTGAGCTTAAAGGGCGCCTTTTTGGCAAATATCACACTACAGCAACCCATTTTCGCCGGCGGAAGAATTGTTTCGGGCAATAAAATGGCAAAAATAGGCGTAGAAATGGCACAAGAAAACAATCGCTTGCAAAAATCTAACGCCATAGTCGAAGCCGACAAAATGTATTGGCTCTACATTTCGGTAAAAGAGAAAGTAAAATTGGCTGAAACTTACTCAGGATTGCTGGACAACCTCGTAAAAATGGTTTCTGATGCCGCCACCACCGACATGATTAGCAACAACGATTTGATGAAAGTGAAAGTGCAACGAGACAAAGTCAAAATGGAACTGCAAAAAGCACGGAGCGGACTGGAACTCACCCGCATGGCACTATGTAAAACCTTAGGTGTAAGCTATGATACACAAATAGTGCCCACCGACACCGTCGTGCAAACCAACGAACACTTCGCCCTTACCCCGCCTAATGCTTTAGAAAGACGTCCGGAATACCAACTCATGCAAAAAATGATTGCGATAAAAGAAGGCGAAATCAAGCTTGTACGAGGCAACTACCTCCCAACCATTGGCATGGCTGCCTCCTACGCCTATGTAGGTGGAGTAAAAGTACAAGGGAAAAACACTCATCCACAGAACTTAAGTAACGTAATGGCAACCATTTCCATTCCTATCACCAACTGGTGGGAAGGCAGCCAAAAAATAAAAAGCGCGCGTGTTGACAAGAACATTGCTGAGTTGGAGGTAGAAAAAAATCTCAAGCTGATTGAATTGGAGATTAAACAAGCAGAGCTAAATATGACAGACGCTTTCACACGCATAAATATGTGCGACGAAGCCCTCGAACAGACCAAAGAAAACTTACGGATTATGACCGACCGCTACGAATTGGATTTGGAAACACTGCCCGCCCTTTTAGAAGCTCAAGCGCAATGGCAAAATGCTTACAGTGAACTTATTGACGCACGTATCGATTTCAGAATTAAAGAAACGGAATACCTCAAAGCCATTGGAGAACTAACGGGCTATCCGCAATAAACATCAGAAAAAACACATTATGTGTAAAAATAAGATTAACACGCTTTAAAAACTAATCACTATGAAAAAGATTTTTACATCCTTTTGGGCTTTAATAATTGGAGTGAGTATTTATGCAAATCCAATTCCTGTACCATTGATTGAGATTTCTGAACTTTTTTTCGACGAATCGAATAATTGGAAACTCGAATTGCTGTATTATAATGTCGATCCAGACGGATTAACTTTTGATAGTATTTTTCTCTACTCCACTATTGACACGGTACAACTACCATCATATAGGTTCACAGAATCAATAGGTTTATTGGTGGTTACAGCAGATAGTTTGGATTATGAATTTAAAATTAACAGGCATGCAGATACAATAAAGATGGTTTCATATTCGCTGAATGGACACCACCTATGTGAAGATATACTTATATTTGGCAATTTACCAGGAGCATCTATTAGTTATCCAAGACAAGGACAATCAATTAGCAAATATAATTTTTTTTACATCAAAGACAAATCTCCGTCAATTGGATTTTTCAACGACACACTTGGTATGTGTGGAACTATAAGTGGAATTGTATACGACAAATACTCTAAACCGGTTAAAAATAGAAAATTTATATTAGATAACTATTTTGAAACGTTTGAAAATGGCGAATACTCTACAAGAGTATATTCCAAACCTGCCACATACAATCGCATTGACTATAAAGCAGGAAATACACAAAAATCCGCATCAATAACTGAATTTTCTTATACAATGGAACCTGATTCTGTTATTAAAATGGACATCTATTTACTTGATACTTTGGTCACCGGAATTATTGATATAAATATTTCAAATACTCCTATTTCTATTTATCCAAATCCCGTTTCAAAAGGTGAAGAATTAAAAATCAATATTGATTTGCCAATAATTACATCTGAAATTTTCGTTGAAATAATTGACCTTAATGGAAAAATGATTAAGAAAAAGAAAATTAATCACAAATCAAGTTCTATTAAAGTTCCTGACGAAAGTGGAGTATATATAATTAGAACAACTCTTGATTCAAAGGTAATTTCATTAAATAGGATAATTGTAAATGAATAGATTGGTTTTAATAGTGTTCTTTTTAATTCCTTTAAGTTTATCAGCGCAACAAAAACTTGAATTTATTGAAGAAAAAATTGATTTTGCAATTAATAGTGAACGATTTACGATAAATGGCATTTATTATTTTGTAAATAACTCAACACAGGAAATTAAACAAACTATTTTATTCCCTTTCTCCAAAAATACTAATTCTTTAACTATTAAAAGAATCTTCAACTTGTCTTATGCTGAAAATCTTAGTTATCAAAAATTAGAAAACGCTGTTATTTTTAAGCTTTTTGTTTTACCTAAGGATACAGTAAAAATAAATATCGCTTATTCTCAAAACACAGTAAAAGAAAATATTTACATATTAGAATCGACGCAAACTTGGGGTCAAGCTCTTAAAAAAGCTGATTATTCATTAACATTTGACACTTCTGTTCAAATTGATAGCCTATCTTTAAAACCTGATTATTTGGAAAACAATGTGTATTATTGGAAAAAACGGAATTTCTATCCAAATGAGAATTTTAAAGTATTGATTAAATAAATTTTGTGCATAACCGTTATTTTAATTTATGGAAACATTTGTTTTTGTTACTAACAACCAACATAAATTAGAAGAAGCTAAAGCCATGCTGAAAAACAAAATCAACATTGTCGGTTTGTCCGGTATCGGCTGCTACGATAATATTCCCGAAACAGGTAAAACATTAAAGGAAAATGCTTTACAAAAAGCACATTTTATTTACGATAATTACCATTACAATTGTTTTGCCGACGATACAGGTTTGGAAGTAGAGGCTTTAGACGGCTCACCGGGGGTCTATTCGGCACGCTACGCCGGCGAATCGTCAAATTCGGAAGCAAACATTGCCAAACTTTTAGCAAATTTGGAGGGCAAAACAAACAGAAAAGCACGCTTCAGAACGGTTGTAGCCCTACTGTACAACGGCAATGAATTTTTATTCGAAGGTACTGTCAATGGGCATATCATCAGTGAGCGAAAAGGTGTCAATGGTTTCGGCTACGACCCTGTATTTATTCCCAACGGTTATAATCAAACTTTTGCCGAACAATCGGCTGCCGTCAAAAATACTATTAGCCACCGTGCCAAAGCAATGGCTCAACTCTACGAATTTTTAATAAAAAATAAAAAACCTACCATACAATGAAAACAAAACTTTTTTTAACCATTCTCTTAGCCGCCAATTTATCAATTACCTCTGCACAACTTGCCATGGGCAATTGGCGTACTCATTTGGCTTACAACCAAATAACGCAAATAACGCAATCGGACGAAAAAGTTTTCGCCATTAGCGACGGTGCGCTGTTTTCCATTAACAAATACGACGAAAGCATTGAAGTGTATTCAAAAATATTTGGTTTGAGCGACAATAAAATCGTCCAAATTCAATATTCCCACACTAACAAACTGCTGTTTATTGCTTACGAAAACTCCAATATCGATCTGATAACCGACGACGGCGAAATCTTCAACCTTACGGACATCTATAGGAAAAACATTAGTGGCAGTAAAAAAATAAACGATATTCTGTTTATTGGCGAAAAAGCCTATCTCTCATGCGACTTCGGCATTGTAGTTATCAACCTTACGCGCAAAGAGGTAGCAGACACCTATATCATTGGACCGGAAGCCACTATGGTAAAAGTTAAATCTTTGGCAAATTTGGGCGATAAACTCTACGCCATTACTGACGGCACTATATTTGTGGCAAACACCAGTTCCAATATGACCAATTACCAAAATTGGACAGCTTTATCAGTTCCTATTGCCGAAGTGTACAAAAAAGTAGTGATTTACGATGATGGTTTGTTGTTACTGACCGAAGCCAAAAACGTTCATCGTTTCAAAAACAATACATGGGAACAGAACATTTACACCGAGGTTACCAACCTGACTTCCAACGACAATGCTCTGTTTATTTGTTACGAAAACAGCATCAAATTTTTCCTCAATCCGACAAGCAGTGCCTTGGATATTGCTATATATCACCCGCAAGCCGGACTTTACGACAGTTTGAACAGTCTATTGTGGATTGCGGCATACGAAGAAGGCGTAAAACGCAGTAACCTTACAGGAACTGAATTCAACGTCTTTAAACCCAACGGACCCGCCACTAATTACGCCTGGCGCATGAAATATTCGAACGGCAAAATAATTGTCGTCCCCGGTGGACGATGGGCTGTTCAATACTTCCGTTTTTCGCACGTAATGATGTACGAGAACTCCACGTGGAGCAATATTTTCGGATCGGAAATAGAACAAGTAACCTCACAGCCAAGCCGGGATTTTGTGGATGTCGCCATTGACCCTACGGACAACACACACTTTTTTGTGGCAAGCTACGGTATAGGACTTTATGAATTTCGCAACAATAAATTTTATATGTTGTACAACAACGACAACAGCAATATAGAAACCATTTTCCCCGGCAGTAAAATAACCAATCCCAACGAATATTATTTCTACCACCGTGTAGATGGTCTCATTTTTGATAAATCGAACAACCTTTTGCTACTCAATATGGGCGTCAGTTCAACCGTTAAATACATGACTCCCGACCCTGACGGCGAAGGTCCTGCAAACGGTATTGTAAAAAACCTACCTTACGCCGATATTAAAGACGTTTCCACAGCACAAGATATTTTAATATCGGGAAGCAATCCAAATCACAAATGGGTTTCCATTCCACGTGCAAGTGGCAGTGAAACAGCCATTTTCACATTCGACGATAACGGTACGTATGAAGATATGAGCGATGATAAATACCGCTACTTTAACTTCTTTTACGACCAAGACAACAACCGATTTATGCCCCAAAACTTCCTCACCATTGCATTGGACAAAGACAATGTTGTTTGGGTGGGAACGGACAAAGGACCTATTCTACTCGACAATCCGGAATCATGTTTCGATGAAGGTTACAAATGCACACGCATAAAAATTCCACGCAACGACGGCACCCAGCTTGCCGACTACCTGCTTGAAAACGAAAAAATCAAAGCCATTGCGGTGGACGGAGCCAATCGAAAATGGATTGGTACGGAAGGTTCCGGTGTCTTTCTGTTGTCGCCAAACGGACAAACTACCATCCACCATTTTACCGCAGAAAACAGTCCGTTGTTGTCTAACAATATCATTAGCATTACAATTAACGATAAAACCGGTGAAGTGTTTTTCGGTACTGGAAACGGCATTATTTCTTACCAATCGGATGCTATAGAAGGTGGAGAAAAATTTGAAAATGTTCACGCATATCCAAATCCGGTAAGAGAAAACTACCATGGTTTGGTATCCATTACTGGATTAATTCCCAATTCAATCGTAAAAATAACGGATGTAAACGGTCATACGGTTTTCGAAACCACCTCCAAAGGCGGAATTGCCACTTGGGACTGCACCCGAAAAGGCGGTAACCGCGTTGCAACGGGCATCTATATCGCCATGTGTTTCAGTAAGGACGGCAAACAATATGCCACAACAAAAATATTGATAATCAACTAATTGAATTGAAAAACTTAATTAAAAATAAGCAATTTAAGTGGTTGACGCACACCTTTATTTGCGCTCTATTTTGGATAGTTGGTTTTACGCTTAGCGATTTTATTAAAACACCCGTTGCCTCTTTTACAGATGTTGTCATGGTCGCTACACACATGACAACAATTTTGTTGGCATCTTGGACTTTAATAACTCTTCTATCAACACTTCCAACTATTGTTTTTACAATTCTGTACGCTTTTATAACCCTATTAGCTTCTATTTTAGCATTTTATAGATATACGATGGGATTTTCATTGAACACAATGATTCTCGACATCGTATTCCAAAACGACATAGCCATTTCAGCCGATATGGTAACTTGGGAAGTTTTTGTATGGGTATGCTTTGCTACTCTTTGCGGCACATTGCTGGCTCTGTTGCGCCGTTTGTACACTATTGATTGGCACAGCAAATGGACTTACTTTGTTTTAGTTGTATCCGTCTGCGGATTAATTATATTTCTCAATCCCAACGGACGTTTTGCTCGTCCGATTTCGGAACGTATTCCATTTAATCTATATGCCGTAACAAAAAAACATTTCGAAGAAAAACAGGAAATCAGCAAAGAGCGTCCGCGATGTTTTAAGGTAGCTACCACATCAGTTGACAGTTTAACTGTTGTCGTTGTAATCGGCGAAGCGTTACGACCACAAAACATGAGCATCAACGGTTACGAAAGAAGCACAACGCCCAATCTCGAACGTTTGGGAGCAATTTCTTACGACAATGTCTATTCCAAATACGTGTATACCAATCGTAGTGTACCGCACATTCTGACTCGTGCCGATTCTGCAAACATTCAATATGCTTACACTGAACGTTCATTTATTGACGTCTTCAAAGCAGCCGGCTATTTTACGACATTTATTGCCAATCAAGATGCTGAAAAATCTTATGTCTATTTTATGAACGAAGCGGACACTTGTTTCAGAGCAAATACAAGCAAGACCGTCTATAATTTTGAAAAATGGCTGGATGAAGATATGCTTCCTTACTACATAAGCACTATAAACGACAATTCTCCGCGACAACTTGTACTCCTCCATTGCATTGGTTCACATTGGTGGTACAACAGCCACTATTCGGATGATTATAAAATTTACACGCCTGTTATAACATCGCGAATCTTATCCAACTGCGATTCTATGGCTATGGTCAATTCATATGACAATACGGTTTGTTATACCGATTTTTTTCTTTCACAAATTATTGAACCGTTACAAAATCGAAATGCTATAGTTATTTTCTTATCCGACCATGGAGAAGCTCTCGGAGAAAACGGAAAATGGTTGCACGCATCGGAATCGGAAGCAATGCACAGTACTGCCGCTTTTGTATGGTTTTCGCCACTTTATGCAAAACAGTTTCCGCAATTTGTTGAGCAAGCCGAAAACAATCGACATAAAAAATGGAGAACTGATTTTTTATACCACTCAGTTATTGATGCCGGTCATATTACCACCGATGTAATGGACACCACATTAAGCATTTTCAGATAATGAAAAAATATCTTTTTACAGCAGTAATTTTGATATGCTGCTTTACCATATCTTATGCCGAAGAGCCGGTTGCACTGCTCAACAACTACTGGACATTGGGCGGTGGATATGTTACCTACGAAGATGCCTACCTCTCCAATTTAAAGTACAGTGGATGGGGGTTTCAGTGGGAAGCGTTTCACAGCAACTTCTACAAAAAAAATCGTAACATTTCGTGGCAAAACCGAAACACATTTTTCTTTGCTTACACCTACAACCCGCCCTACACCGCCAACATACTCAATTTAAACACCAATATAGCATTCGGCACTCACTATCATTTTCGAGTAACACCACAATTTACGGTGCTGGTTGGAGGTTTTTGGGACATTGAAGGAGGCATAAAATACAATAACAGAAATGTCAACAACATAGCATCGGCAGACCTATCGACCAGCTTGTATGCATCGACCATGCTACGCTACCACCTTGTTACTGAAAAATTACAAATGGCTTTTGAATATGACTTGCAGACACCCATCATGGGTTGTATGTTTGTTCCGGAGAAAGGAGCTTCCTACTACGAATATTACCTTCTCCAAAATTTGAACAACACTTTGCACTTTTCGTCTTTCCATAACAAATTAGGTCTGCGAGGCAATCTCTCCATCGATTTTATTTTCCAAAAATTTACATTCAGAATGGGATTTGTTCACAACAACACGATTTGGCGAGCTAACGATTTACATTTTGCAAAAGAACAGTATCTGTTTAACATCGGTACAGTGGTTAATTTAGGCGTTTTCGGTGGAAAAGAAATCGGAACAAAACAGACCGACATTTGGAAATAAAAACACGGCAACAATGAACACAAAAAAACTTTTTTCGATAATCCTAATTAGTGGATTGTTTGCAAGCTGCACGGTCAACTACAAAAAAGACACTAATCCCATTACTAATTTCAATGCTTTGTGGGAAATAATTGATACAAAATATTGTTTCTTCGAAGAAAAAAATATGGATTGGGACAGCATAAAATACGTTTACGAGCCGAAAGTCAGAGTGGTAAAAACAGAACTAGAACTGTTTGACGTTTTTGCGCAAATGCTTAACGAATTACAAGACGGACACGTCAATCTCTATTCTCCATTCGACATTTCACGCTGCAAAAACTTTTACGACAACTATCCCACAAACTACAATTCGTCAGTGGTTTACGGCGAACGCTACCTTACCGGTACCTACAAAATTGCAGGAGGTTTTCACTATAATAAAATTGCTTCCGACTCTATCGGACTTATCCGTTATAGCAGCTTCTCCTATGCTTTTTCGGCTGCCAATTTGCGCTACATCGACAACTATTTCAAAGAGTGCAAAGGCATCATCATAGATGTGCGCCACAACGGAGGCGGAAACGCTAATTACAGTAAAATGTTCGCAAGTTGCTTTTTTCGAGAAAAAACTCTGATAGGCTACATAAAGCATAAAATAGGCAACGGACACAACGATTTTTCCGAGCCGCAAGCCATATATATCGACCCGCGAAACCGCTTAATTGATTGGAGCAATAAAAAAGTAATGGTGCTTTGCAATCGAATGAGCTACAGCGCAACAAATGATTTTTTGTCGGCTGTAAGCTATGCTCCAAATGTCTGTTTGGTAGGCGGCATTTCAGGCGGCGGTGGCGGACTTCCGTTATCCAACGAATTGCCCATCGGCTGGTTAGTACGTTTTTCAGCAGTCCCCACCTACAATGCTGAAATGCAATCTATTGAGTTTGGCATTGAACCGGACACTATCGTCAATTGCGACTCTGTTGATGCCACCAAGGGCATCGACACCATTATCGAAAAAGCGGTGGAACTCATTAATCAACAGTAAGTTACCATTTTATGCCGTTGCGTTCCAGCAAAGCATCTATGGTCGGTTCCTTGCCTCTGAAACGTTTGTACAACACCATCGGATGTTCAGTGCCGCCTTTCATCAAGATATTTTCTTTGAACGAAGTAGCTGTTTTACGGTCGTAAATACCGTTTTGCTTGAACAACGAAAAAGCATCTGCATCCAAAACTTCCGCCCACTTGTAGCTATAGTAGCCTGCGGCGTAACCTCCTGAAAATATGTGAGTAAACGTTGTGCAACGTCCTGTGCCATCGATATGTGGCAATAATGAAGCCTGTTTGGTAACGTTTTTTTCAAATTCCACGACATCAGCATCAAACGGTTGTGTAATGGTATGAAAAGCCATATCTTGTAATCCAAACGTCAGTTGACGCAAGCAAGCGTAGGCACAATTGAAATTCGATGCGTCTTTAATTTGCTGTACTAAAGTGGCAGGAATTTTTTCGCCTGTTTCGTAATGTTCGGCAAATCCGTCAAGAAACTCTTTCTCTTGTCCCCAATTTTCCATTATTTGCGATGGTAATTCCACAAAATCACGGTAAACATTCGTTCCCGACAAACTTTCGTATGTTCCGTTTGCCAACATTCCATGAAGCGCATGACCAAATTCGTGTAAAAATGTTTCTACTTCATTGTAAGTCAGCAAAGCCGGTTTGGTGGCTGTTGGTCGCGTAAAATTCATCACCACGGTAACATGCGGACGACTATCATTTCCTTTTGCATCTTTGTATTGACCTTTGTATTCCGTCATCCATGCGCCCGAACGTTTGCCCTCGCGCGGATGAAAATCGGTGTAAAGTACTGCTACATATTTCCCATTTTCATCTGTTACTTCATACGCATCCACTTCAGGATGATAAACCGGAATTTTTTCATTTTTAGTAAATTGCAGACCATATAATTGAGTTGCCAATCCAAACACACCTTTTTTCACTTTTTCCAATTCAAAATAAGGTTTCAAAACCTCATCGTTGATATTGAACAAAGCCGTTTTCAACTTATCACTATAATAGCTGAAATCCCATGGTTGAATGGTAAAATAAGCACCATTTTTAGTGGCATATTCCTGCACTGCCGCCAACTCTTTATCACCATAAGGCTTATAGGCTATCAGCAAGTCATTCAATAACTTATAAACATTTTTAGAATTTTCAGCCATACGGAAACGCAACACATAATCCGCGTAGGTCGAGAACCCGAATAAATTGGCAATTTGCAAACGAAGATTGACAATATCTTTAATCAATTCGGTGTTGTCGTATTTGCTTCCGGCTAAACATTGAGTGTTGTAAGCCATCCAAATTTCACGGCGCAAATCACGGTTGTCGGCATACGTCATTATTGGACTGTAGCTGGTATAACGCAAATCGAGCAGCCAACCTTTTTTACCCGCTTTTTCAGCTTTTTCGGCAGCCATTTCCATAAAATCGGCAGGCATTCCTTCCAAAACTTTGGCATCGGTTATCAGCAACGAATAATCATTCAACTCCTTCAATGCGTTTTGACCGAATTGCAACGTTGCCAAACCCAATTTCTTGCTCAAATCCCTGTAAACTTCCTTCTGTTCGACATTTAAGTTTGCGCCATTGTTAACAAAACTTTGGTACGTATCCTCCAACAATTTAGCATCTTCTACCGACAGATTCAATTTGTCAGACTGTTCATAAACCGCTTTCACACGCTCGTACAATTTTTCATTGAGTTTGATACTATTACTGTGGTCGGTCAGCATTGGCGACACACGCTGCGCAATTTCCTGCATCTCATCGTTTGTTTCGGCATTATTGAGCGCAAAAAACACGTAAGACACACGCGAAAGTAGCGCACCCGAACGCTCCAAAGCCACAATCGTATTGGCAAATGTCGGTTGTTTTTTATTGTTAGCAATTTTATCGACTTCGGCGGCATGCTGCTTGATGCCTTCTTCAAAAGCCGGTAAATAATGTTCGTTTTTTAACTGATTGAACGGAAACGTTCCGTAAGGCGTCGTTGCCTTTTTGAAAAATGGATTTTGCGACATCATAGGTAAAGCTAATAAGCTAATTAATAAAACAATAAAACTTTTTTTATTCATATCTTTAAGAATTTAATTGATTTTGATGAGTTTAATGGCATACTTTTGTAAGCCTATTGAAATGTTTGCCACATAAATTCCTTTCGGACAATGTGTTAAATCTATTAAGCGACTATCCGAACCATTATCCGATGCCATTAGAAAACCTTGCATAGTGTAAACACGCCAATGAATATTTTCGATAGATGAAGACTCTATATAATAAAAACCGTCAGGAGAAGGATTTGGGAACACCGTTATCTGTTGTTCGTTTTCGTAGAGTTGGTCAACGGAAGTTTCATCCACTCTAATGTACGTTACTAATGCATTACTGCAATATTGAAAAATAGCTTCGTTGTCCTGTACCTGCAAAAAATCTTGGCGTACATCGGACTCATCATCGCCAAAAAAATCGTAGGCAGTTGATATTGAACGCTTTCGATTTGTTTCATCTACCGAAACATTTGTCGTGTACGACGGCAGCCACATATTGTAACCATAAAAATAACCGTTTTGTCGCGTCATAAAACGATTATTATATGTTTCTGACGTTTTAAACATACGCGACCAATATTGTACATTCCAATCGGACATTATTGTAGTTTTTCCTTGCTCCGACGCACCAAACACCAACTTACAATCATCTTGCCAATTAAAACCGTTCCACTTCTGTTGCTTTTCGTATTTCAATTCACTTGACGGCGTATAAATGTACAATGTCCGATTTTTTTCGGTCATTTCATCCTCTACAACTTCTTTGTACACAACTGATTTCAAATGGTCTTCGTAATTAAACACAAGCACTCCGTACGGTTTCCAAACTTCATTTTCGGCAACATCAAAACTTAACATCGCCAATTGTTCATTATTATATTCAAAAATGATACGCGACTCCGGCTGCCATCGACTGCCATCGAATCTCAAATGGCGTTGTTCTGTGCATAAAGTCGTACCTTGATAAAAGAAAAGTGTCTGTTCGCACACTTGCCAATTGTTGGAAACACCATCGTATCGAGTTTCAGAACTCAACAAACCATCCGAATTATATTCCCATTCTGTTTTTGCAAATTTTATTTTTTGACCATTTTGCCAGAGATAATCCGCTTGCAATGTTCTACCGTAGGAAGAAAATGCTTGTTCAGTAAGTGCGTAGTTTTCAGGCATTCCCTCATCCAAATAGACCACCGAACGCGACACTAATTGATATTTAGAATTGTAATTGCATACTACACGGAAAGTGGTATCGTTGCGCACGAAGTCCATGTCTTTAATCAACCATTTCTCCGCAGATGCAGAAACAGCCATCAACGACAGCACACAACAATATAACCACTTCAAATGTTTCATTTGCGTTTGTCCAATTCTTCTTTTGTTTTTACTCTAAAACGGTCAGGATTAGGGGTTACAAATTCATCTCTGGCATAATCAGTAGGATAACCCGGGCGTACAACGTGCGGCGGAATGCCCTTTTCATTTTGCACAAATTTCCCGTTTTCTTCCATTTTCAATACTCCGTCAAGACGTTTTACCATCAAATATTCTCCTATTTTTTTCCACTTTGCTGTTGCTTCCTCCGCTTGATTAATGGAAAAATCAGTAATAAACTTAACCGCCAACGCTTTGTCTTTGCCATACAAATAAATCGCCTGTCTATCAATAGAATCCAATTCGGCATCAAACTTATCTTCCAATGCTTGCTGACGTAGACGAACGTCTTCCATCGCATACGAAAATTGCGGATAAACCATATTTGCCACCCAGTTGTTTATCCAAAATGCCGATGTCCACGAAAATTCAAGTAGGCTGCCATTATTGGTATCGAAACATGTCGGCACGGTATCCATACCACAATACATCGGCACATAAACATTACAAGTAGCATCATCCACTCCAAACCAAAGCACGCCACCGATAGATGTCGGCATTCCGCTGCGCATTTGGGCAACAAACGTAAAACCGGTTTGCTGTGTTGCCACCGGACGCTCATGGTAATACTCCACACTATCAACCATATAGGTCAAAGGGCTATTTCTGAACGGAGAAGCAAAAGCTCCCGAACCCGCACCGACCGTCATATCCAAAGGCGTTCCTTCATAATGGTCACGCATGAAGTTTCTCACTTCTTTGACTAACAATTTTGTCTTCGGCTTAATCCACAATGGCATACGTTGGCGAGTTTCGCCGTTAATATACGAATAGTAAGTATCCATTGCAGGGTCTATACGCCTGAAAAATGACCACACTCGCGCCTCGCACAACCGTATAGCACCATAGTCCAGCGGTGCATAAGTATCCGAAAAACTAAATTCAGAATCTTTGCCTGAAAAATAACCCTGTTTTCTTGCAAACGACACTACATCTTTGGAATACATGCAATTAGCTTTGTCCTTAAAAGGAATTGTCGTGATGCGCGCTTGATTGGCATGGGCTGAAACACAATCGTCAGGAATGCGCAAAGCTACCCAAACGGCTCCTTTCTCTTTGCCTCCTTTGCCAACCATCTCCATTATCCAAACCTCTTGCGGGTCGGCAATGGAAAACGATTCTCCTTCGCTACAAAAACCGTACTTTTCCACCAAATCCGTCATGGTTTTTATGGCTTCACGTGCTGTTTTTGAACGTTGTAACGTAATGTAAATCAGACTGCCATAATCCAAAATTCCTGTCGTATCCACTAATTCGGGACGACCGCCAAAAGTAGTTTCTGCTATCGCCACTGCAAATTCATTCATATTGCCAACCACGTTGTAGGTCTCTTTGGCTTGTTCTATTTGCCCCAAATATTTACCCGTATCCCATTCGTAAACATCGAGCAACTGATTGGATTCATAAACAGCCGCCGGATAATGATACAAACTACCAAACAAATAATATGAATCTGCCGAATAGGTAATCATTGTCGAACCATCGACCGAAGCATCTTTTCCCACTAAAAAATTCGTACATGCCCAACCCGACAAAGGTAAACATATAATGCTACACACCAATAAAAATATTCTTCTTTTTTTCATCATAATAAATAAAATTTAGAAAGGATAACCCACAGCAAAATGAAATGCTATATCATCTTTCCAGTTAAACGAACTGCGCCAACGCTCCGAACGTGTTTCATAACAAGGGTCATACAACTTTAACCCCATGTCTACACGAATAACGAAAAAATCAAAATTGAGCCTCAGCCCTATTCCATAGCTGCATCCTATTTGTTTATAAAATTCACTCCATTGAAACTGTCCTTCCGGTTGCTCTTTATAAGCTTTTATTGTCCAAATATTACCGGCATCTATGAAAGCAGCGCCTTCCAACTTCCAAAATAGTTTAAAGCGAGCTTCCACATTTAAATCAAATTTTATATCACCGGATTGGTTCATGTAATCGATATATCCGGTAGTATTTTTATAAGCACCCGGTCCCAACGAACGCACCGACCAGCCACGCAAACCATTGGCGCCACCGGCAAAAAAGCGTTCTTCAAAAGGCAACACGCTAGCATTGCCATAAGGAAATCCTATGCCCAACGCCGTATGCCAAACTAAGCGCACTTTTGGATTGAAAATTTGATTGTACGAAAAATCAAAATATCCTTTAACATATTGTGAATAAGGAACATGGAATAATTCATAGCTGCCATTGTTTTTTTCTTGCTTAAACAATTTGCTTAATCCATACAACAAATTGCCGGCAGTTTGCACTCCTCCTCGAATTGAATAATAATTCCTCAAACTATTAGCTCTGGTCTGTGAAGTGTAAGATACTCCAAAACCTATTCGTGAAATAACGTGGTCTTCGTAGCTGTAACGCACCGATGATGAAGGATTTAAATATTTCTCTGCAAATTCACCCGTCATCCAAGGCAAATAAATAAGGCTAAAATCTATCAAATCGAACGTGTAACGCACATTACGCCTCATCCATACGTACTTGAAAGCAACATTGGCAATATTACGCACATATTCCGGTCGCCGTTGAAAATTATAGCTCGCCGATAATTCCGTCGTCCCGAGCGATTGTTGGCGAAACGATTTGGTAGAGAACGGCATCAACAGCGAAGGAAAAACAATTCCCAATTCACCTCCTATTTCTGCCGAATGATAAAATACACCATCTTTTCTCATTGCTTCGTAAGCTCCATTTACGCCAATCTTTAAAGTTTCCGAACCTTTAAAAATATTACGATTTTGGTAAGTTACACCAACACCAACACCTAAGTTGCCATCGGAATTGGTTCCTTCGATATTGACGGAAAACGAATGAGCTTTTTCAGGCGACACAACAATATAGCAATCCAACACATCATTGCCGACATCATAAAAACTCACGTTCACATATTTTACAGCCGGCAAATTATTCAACCTTTCGTAGGTTCTGGTTACCCACCTTTCTCTATACATTTCATGCGGACGAATAAACGTTTTGGCAGCCAAAGCCGATGCACGAATGCGTTTTTTACGATTGTCCGAAATCACACAATAGCCCTGATAATAAGTCGTATCCAACTGTACGGTGTCAGAAGATAATGTCAGCATATTGGCTGCATCGGTAATGCTGTAGATGTAAACGTTGCCTACCTTTTTTTTGCGAAAAATGACTTCACGCAAAGAATCGTTTTTCAAATAACGCTCTTGTAACTCCATTTTAAGCGCCACTTTATGATTGGCACTATCGGCTTTAAACCCCAACAATTCTTTTTGAAAATTGTAATAACCATTATTACGTAGCATCAACGTTACATTTTCACGCTCTTTATCCATCAACGCTAAGTCAAATAATTGTCCGGCTTTCAACATAGCAGCCGTGTCGCGTCTATTAAGGATTAGCATCGCCGAATCATCGGGCAGCGAAACATTGTAACTACTTATTATATAAGGTTCATTGCCTGTAATATCATAAGTCAATTTGACCTTGCGTTTTTTTTCCTGCTTTTTTACGTCCACTTCCGCATCGTAGTAACCTTTGTTTTTCAACTCACGTTCCAACTCTTCTTTGGTGCGCTGCGTCAACAACGAATCATACACCACCGGTGCTTCACCTATTTTCCTCAACCAGCGATTTATCCATTTGGTGGTGTCTCTGCCTGACATATTGTACACGCCCAATTTTACCCGCATAATACTGAACATATAACTATTGGGAGCTTGTTGGAGAAATGGAGAAAGTTGTTCGGATTTTATATCGGGAATATCGGATTTGAAACGAACTTTATTCAGCAACTGCTTATCTTCCGGCACATACTTAACCGAACTGCAAGAACAAGCCAAAAGGCTACATCCCAGCACCAACAGCTTAACAATATTCGTAAAATAGTAGTTGCGCATGTTTTTGAGTATTTTTATCCAAATATCTCGCAAATATACGGATATTTTGGGGATTTTCTTTAAATTTGCACTATCAAATTTGAAGAAATAAACACACGACCCCATTTTGTATGCTATCTAAAAACAACATCAAATACATTACGGCATTATCCATGAAAAAAAGACGCGATGCCGAGCGACTGTTTGTAGCCGAAGGAGAAAAACTTGTAGATGAGCTTTTGGAACATTTCCAATGTGAACTACTTGTCGCTACCGACGATTATTTATCAGGAAAAACAGTTGTTCGCAGCAACACAATTATAAAAGCCAATGCCGAAGAGTTAAAGAAAATCACGCAATTAAAAACGCCCGCATCCGTTATCGGCGTATTCAAGCAACCCGAATATACTTTTGAACCTGATGTGTTAGATACCAATTTAGTCATCGCCCTTGACGATATACAAGATCCCGGAAATTTAGGCACCATCATACGCATTGCCGATTGGTTTGGCATCAACAATATCATCTGTTCACCGCACTCTGCCGATGTCTATAATTCAAAAACCATTCAGGCTACAATGGGAGCTATCGCCAGAGTACGAACACACTACATGGAACTTACTCCACTCTTGCAGCACTGCAAAAAAAAGAACATTCCACTCTATGGAACGTTCTTGGACGGGAAAAATATCTACACCGACACTCTAACACCTAACGGTTTGATAATCATGGGCAACGAAGGAAAAGGCATTTCTACCGAATTGCAGCCACTCATTTCGCACCGACTTTTTATACCTAATTTTCCTATTAATGCCAAAACATCCGAATCTCTCAATGTAGCCGTCGCCACTGCCATTACTTGCTCGGAATTCAGACGACGGATGTTCTAAAAATACTTATCGCGCTTGACAAATATAGGATTTTCACGCTTAAATTGAGATGCTTTGTGTCTCGCCACAACCAAAGGGTTAATTTTATCGCTTCCATCAATGAGATAAGCTTGCAGAGCTGCATCCACTTCATCATAACTTGTAGCACCAAACTGTTCCACATCGGTTGATGTTATACCCAAACCATCGGTTGGAAAACATTGTATGCACGACAGCAAAGCCGCTTTTTGACGTTCGTCTTGTAAAGTTGAAACAATAAAATTAGCCAATTTGTACACTTCCGTTTTCCACAAACCAAATAACAAATTATAATCGCCCACATCGCCATGGAGTGTCCAAAAACCAAGCATCCATTCGGTATAATTATCCGTACCCAGAACTATGCCTTTGTGTTTTTGGGCTAAATTATAAAGGTATATCATTCGCAAGCGCGCCTTGATATTTCCCATTCTCAACTTATACTCTTTTGTATTGCAATTTTCGTTACCATCAGTCTCTTCTATGGCAACCACTGTCTGCTGATACAATAATGTCAAATCAACATGCTTGAAATCGGAGCAAAAACTGCTACCTACGGCAATGGCGCGTTCTATTTCTTCGGAAGTATTGGTTTCGATGGACAAACAGCGCCCAAAAAACGGAATATCTAATTCCTTGCAAACATCTGATACTAATGCCGATGTTAAAGCGGAATCGATACCGCCCGACTCGCCTAAAACTACCGCTCGAAGTTTATTCTGCCGTATATAATTGCAAATTTCGGAACGCATCATGTCCGCCACATGCGCCCATTTAAGATTTTCAGATTTATTTTGCATTGTGTAATATAATTTACAAGAAAGCCACAGCAAAATTGTTGTGGCTTTCTTTTGTGATTATTTTCGAACTTTATTTCTTCTTTAATAGGAAATCACAACGTCTATTGGGCAAAAAGTTATCCGTAGGACCTTGTATTCTGCCCATACCGATTACGGTAATGCGTTTGGCATCTATACCATATTTGGCTACCAATTCATTTCTTACCGTTTCGGCACGACGTACACTCAAACCTTGGTTAAAGGCTTCTGAGCCTACATAATCGCAATAACCACGCAATTCAAGTTTCAAATTTTTGTCTTTGTACATCTTGCGTGCAATATCGGCAAATACAACTGCAGACTGTGCATTCAAACTTGAAGAGCCCAATTCGAAATAAATAGCCGGCATATTATCACCACTGTCACCCAATATTTTTTGTATTTCTTCTGCCGTAAGAGCTTCTCCGTAGTAGTTCACAAATGAACCTTCCGGCGTATTCGGCTCTCTATCGCGCGTATCGGGAACACCATCCAAATCGCTATCGGGAATAATGCGTTGCGATTCGTTGTACAACTCATTAACCTGAGGTTCAATCTTATCTACACGATCGGCTAGGGTGTCTATTTTGTTTGTTATATTATTAATCGTCAGAGCATTAGCAGCAGCCATGGCTACACCCATCTCTTTTTCAAATTCACCAGCGCACATATCACGCACATGCTTACGTTCTTTATATTTAACAGAATTAATTTTCCAACGCAAGCCTAAACCTGTGTACAGAAAGTTATCATTGTTTTGAGCTTTCTGCATACAGTCCCAATTATCCTTTGTATGTAAACGGTATTGTGAATTCCACACAATTGCCAAGTAACGAGTCGGATTATATTCTAACGTAAATCCAACCGGTATCACCATGCAACGACCATTTTTGAACGAAGGAGCGATATGTGCACCGTTCAGTATTTTATCCATTACATCAGTAGTTCCGGGTTCATAAGCTGTTGTTTCATAAAATGCCATACCAAGGCCGGTATTGACATACAAACCAACAACTTGTTTTCTGTAACGGTAAAATAAATTCAACATATTGACAGATAAACCGACGTTTACAGTATGCGACAAACCTTTGAACTCTATCGGCGTTTTCTGCAAATAATTGTAGCCTCCATTAGCTTTGAAGTAATATTCATACGACCCTTTTCCCGCATACGGATTACGCATATATTCGAGATAAAGACCGAATATAGGGTTAAATGTGTATTCCACATCAACACCAAACGAACATTTGGCGAAAGTACGCGGAAAAATATGATTATATTTCTGGGATTGGTCGCCATCTAAAAATCCAACACCTACGTGAGCAGCAATGGACCAATGGTTACACTTTTCCCTCAAATAGCGTATATCCACTTCGGTTTTTTTCAAAGAATCCCTTATCTCTTTTCGAGAATTCTTTTTAGCTGCAAAAGCGGACGATGTAACTCCACACAATAGTAGAACGCACAAACATACTACATAATTTTTTCTCATAAATAAAATCTTTTAATTTATTAATAGATTAATAGTGCCACAAATCTTGCTCGAAATTCAAGATTTCATCCTCTACACGTTGCTGTTCACGACGTATAATGTCGGGATTTTCTATATTCTTATCAATATCTTGGCTAATCAAATCATAATCTTTAATGATATAACTGTCGAACTGACGCGAAATTAAGAATTCGTCATAATTGACCAATGGTGCGACGTTTCGTCCATTGATTTTCATAAATTCTTCTTGCAAATAAGGACGTAAATTATCGTAAGGCACCCAGAAAAACACGCCCGTACGCATATCCGAACGAGGGTTGTAATGCTCATCATAAACCGGAGCTATTGACAAAATTTTGTTGTGGAAAGTTGACGTAGCTTTATTAAAATACCATACTTCCTGAATATAAAATTTAGTAACACCCGGAGTTACATAGTTGATTTTTCCAAAATTATCTTCCCACGATGCCAATGAGTTAGCTTGGATAAACTCATCTACATCGAATATGTTTTCTTTGGTAAATCGAGGAACAAATGTTTGCTCAGGATTAGTTGGCGATTTGTAAGCAGTTAGTTTGCCTTCCAAAACTTTTAAAAACATGATAGAAAAAAGGTTCTTTTGCCCCATACTATCAATGTCTTCTTTAGGATAATACAAAGCGTTATTTTGCCTTTCGCGCAAATCGATAACACGTAACACAGCCTTCCGCCAAATAACGTCATCCAAACGAGGATTAACTTTTACCATTTTGGCAGTAATTTCTTCTACATCATTCGTTACTTTGGTAAAACTACCATCGGAATCAAAAAGTAGACTCGTACTATCAACTTCATTATCAAAGAATTGAGATTTTGCTGGCATTGACAGCAATAAACCCAAAATAATAATTAAAAAGCAATTACTCGTTTTCATAAATTTATGTTTTATGGTAATGTAATAGGAGGAAACGACAATGTTGTTGTTTTTGCTCCCGTACATCTAATTTTATCTATCAAAATAACAGAACCCGATTTCAAACGCGCCAATTGTCTTTTTTGGGCTTCTGTAAAATTACTACCATCAGACTGCGAAGCAGTAAAACCGCCACGACCGTCAGATATCAATAATGTAAATTCACTGATTCTAAAAGTTGCTTGTAACATTCCGTCTGCATATTCAGCTGTCATTTTACTATTGATAATGTTATCTCTAGTCAATTTTAGTTTAGACGTGTTTGGAGAATAAAGCACAGAGTTCCCATTCACATCCTTGAAACTCATGAATGCAGTAGGGTCAGGCAACGACCTTACACGGAACTTATTACTTCCCATTGAAGTTAGTCTACCTTCGATATTGGCTGATACATTGATAACAACATCATCAAAACTTTTAGGTCTGCAAATATAACCACTGCCACTCTTTTCCATAGTAGCATTTGCTGAAATCTGCAATTTTTCGTTCGGCACACCCGGAACGGATATGCTGATTCGATTCGGATAACCCATGTAAACGACATTCATATCTTCGTTAGCAATGGTTGCCGAGGGCGCTCCTACAGTATATTCATCCTTAAACGGATATTCGTGAGGAATGCCATCATTACCTCTCAAAATAATTTTTCCCGAATATTGAAACGTTCCCAATGTATTACACGTTACGGAGTAAGTATCACTTGACAAACGCGAATTACCAATATAATATTCCGGAACTTTAGTAGAGTCAACTGCCGATAAAGCAATACGTGCTTTGTAAACTCCACCTTGCATTACGTGTTTGGTGGCAGGAATCGGAAATGCTTCAATTTTATTGACACGAAAGTCGCCGGCATCCGTTTGCGCTTTAAAATATTGAATCAATTCCTGTTCTGTGGTCAAAATATCAGCCTCGTACTTAGATAATTGTGTTGTAACGGCAATAATGGGCATCGATTCAAATTGAGCATTCAACCAAGCTACTTTTTCGGTTCCATGCGAATTGAAACTTTCTCCCGTAAAAAAACGTTTTTCGTAGGTATCAATACGCATAGAATCACCATCGAACATTTGCTCCACAAAATAACGATAATCCTCTAACATGGCTTTGAATTGACGTCCCTTTTCCGTTCCTAACTTATCTTTGGTTCCAATAAAATATTGACTGGCAATATCAATATTATCTTTCTTCTGAAGTATATGTCTATTTACTGTATCCTTATCTATCTGTACGCCATCGGCCATCATCATCAAATCAGCTTTGACCTGATGTATAAAGTCAAGGAGACTATCACTTTTTTGTTGCACAAGTTTCGATTTTTGCAACCATTCGCCCACTTTATCCGGATTTTGGTCATAAAGGTATTGCATCTCATCGTACAATGCTGTCTTTTGGCGATGACCTGTTTCGATGTTGCCCAACAAACTTTTATTCACCATTATAAAACCATTCAAAATATCGGCAGAAACATTCAATGCCAACATAGCTGTTAGCACTAAATACATCATACCTATCATTTTTTGTCGCGGGGTTTCCGGACAGTTTTTTGCACCACTCATTCAAATAAAAATTTAAAAATAACCCAACTTAATCAACTATTGATTGCACTTAACATGTTGCCATAAATAGCATTCAAATCAGCCACTTTCTTAGCCAATTTTGCCGTTTCATCTTTATACTTTTCGACATCAACAGCACTTACTGCCATCGCTTGTTGTACTTTATTAATATCTCCTGCTACTACATTTATTATTGCTGTCTGTTTTTCTACTAATTCAGCTTGATTTTGAATGTTTTTCAATTGAATTTCATAAACAGAATTGATAGCCGCCAAATTTTTATTAATGGTATCAGCTTTTTCAACGTATAGTTTCGTATTTGCTTGAACCGTTGCCATGTTTTCGGTAATACCAGTGTAGGAGGCTAATAAAGCATCTGAAGCAGCATCAAGATTTTGTTGTTTTGTAGCGAATTGTGCAGCTGCTTGAGAAGCTGACGTTATATTTTGAGCAAACGTATCGGTAAGTCCAGCCACTTTAGAAATACCAGCCATCTGCTGAGCAGCTTCACTGAGGCTTTTTAAACTTTCGGAAAACGCTTTCACATCTTCATCTTTAATAGGATTCACACCTTGGGCTGTCATACCTTGATTAGCGGAGACGCTACCTCCCCCAATATAATTTATCAAAGGATCTTTCTTTTCGCCCACCAATGAAGGGAATATATTACTCCACTTTACATCTTCAAACGGCTCGTCTAATACACCGATTGCAAATAACAATGACTCGGTACACATACCTAACATAAGCATTTGGCTCGCACCCGGCAAGTGTAAAATTTTAAACAATGCACCTAAAATAACAAGAGATGCACCTAAGGAATAAACGCTACCTACAACTTTTCTGCCTTGATAACTATGATACCAGATCATGAAGGCATTTTTTTCTTTTTTAGCCATGGATTTGAATTTTATAATTTAAAAATTTGGTTATTCTCCTATATAACTTCTCACACAACGAAAACCGATGGATGCGCGCCGTTTGGTTTGATACTCGAAATCTCGGTAACCACATTGCAAAAACGCACCAATATCTTTCCATGAACCACCGCGAATAACTTTTCTGCGCAATATTTCAGGATCGTCGCTTTTGGATTTATATTCGTAGTGAGGATTCATATCTAAAGTAAAGGTGTGTGCCGTAGCTTCATACGTCGTTGATGTCCACTCCGAAACATTGCCTGCCATATCAAACAAACCGTAATCGTTCGGGTCAAACGAAGCCGTACGGCAAGGAATCAGATAACCATCTTCAGTATAGTTACCGCGCATCGGCTTAAAGTTAGCCATAAAACAACCTCTAGCATCCCTTACATAAGGGCCTCCCCAAGGATATTGTGCAGAATTGCGACCACCACGAGCTGCATATTCCCATTCAGCTTCTGTTGGCAAACGGTATTCCTGTGCACGCGGCAAATTGGGTACCGATTTGTATAGTTGTGTACGCCAATGACAAAAAGCGTGAGCTTGATCCCATGAAATGCCAACTACAGGATATTCGCTGTTACTCGGATGTGCAAAATAGTTTTGCATAGCCGGTTCATTGAAACTATAAGTAAATTCTGCTATCCAGCACATCGTGTCGGGATAGATGTTGATGATGCGACTGGAAACAAGATCGCGACGATGACGCAGCGGTTTAACAATAATTGTATCCACAATGGCACCATTGCGCATAAACGAACTATCAATGCGTACACGTGCATTTTTGTGATAGCTACTCGTGTAGGGATTGAATTGATTTATAGGCAACGCTGCTTGGTCATAATTAACCCATTCATAACTATAATTCAAGATTCTGGTATTCAACTCACGCCCTTCTATTCTATCCTGTCCATTAAAATACATTTGGTTAATTGCCTCGTATTTTTCCTCTGCAATGTTATCACCTTCTTTCCATTTTACAGTCCACGGAATTTTCGCTTTCCAGTTCAATATCGTATCTTCCTCTTCTTGACCGTAAATTTTAACGGTTGTAAAATACTTGGCTGCTTCGGTTTCATCGCTCATACGGCTCAAGAAAGTAAGAGCGATGGAGTCACGCACCCAATTTACAAATTGGCGATACTCTCCGTTCGTTATTTCGGTTTGATCCATCCAAAAAGCATCAATTGAAACCGTTTTTTGTTTTGGCTGCATTGACCATGTAATGGATTGATCGTTGGGACCCATGTTAAAAGATCCCCTTGGTATGAAGACCATACCATACGGTGTTGTTTCCGGTTTCGCTTTACTATAAACACCAACTAAAAATCCTTTCGGTTTGGAACAACTCGACAGAACTAAAACTGCCGTAAGAACCAAAATTACTGATTTCTTCATATCAAGTTATTTAAAGAATTCGTACACTTTTATATTTTTTGTCCTTCTTGCCAAAAGATAATCCAAATTCGTAAGATAAAAATAATTCGTGCGACCCATGGCTCGCCGTAATAATTTTCGATGCAGGCAAATCATACGCGTATCCAATTGACAATCCATTCAGCACTTTTATTCCCAATATAAAGGAAACCGCATCCTGAATACGGTACGATAGTCCACCCCAATATTTTTCTTTATAATCCAGCAATAAGTTTACGTTCATCTGCCACGTTGTGAAATCGGACATCACCATTATAGCCGGCTTCAACTGAAAATTGTTTTTCAACTTAAAATTATAGCCTCCCATAACTGTGAACAACTGTTTTGTCACAAACTCGGCATTTTCATCAAACTCAATTGTAGGTGCCGGAATACGCAAAAGGGAAATGCCCATGTGCGTATTTTTATCCGAATAGAAAACTCCCAAGCCCAAATCGAGACCTATGCCGGATTTTGTGCCTTTGGGAATTGCGGGGTCATCAGCTACATGATATTCGCTTTCTACGTTTTTAGCGCTATCGCCATAACACGTGATGTTGATGAAACCGATATTCGCTCCTACACTTAAATCACCATTCCAAACTTTAAACTTATAAGCATACTGTAAATCGACCTGCAAATTGGAAAAAATGCCTGCTTTATCATTTATCAAGTTGATACCCGCTCCGTGCTTCGTTTTTCTTATGTTAAACGGAGCATTGACCGAAACCAACGTTGTTTGCGGCGCATTTTTAATTCCTACCCATTGCATTCGGTGCGATGCAAACAGATGCATCATTTGCTGTTCGCCAACAGCAGCCGGATTTAAATTCGCTTTATTGAACATGTATTGGCTAAATTGGGCATCCAATTGAGCAAAAACAGTCGTTAGCGTTCCTATATAAAATATTAATCCTAATAGTAATCGTTTTTTATATTGACTTTTCAATCTCACCACAATCTATCTCGATAGCCAAGTTAATAAATAAACGCCTTTATATGCTTTGAACTTGAAAAACACGAAAAAATTGTGTTAAAGTCATTTTTTATTGCTTTCGTTTGCAAAACGAAAAAACTCTTCTGTTCAATATTCCTCTTCGTTAAAGAAAAAATCTTCCTTACTTGGATAATCAGGCCAAATGTCTTCCATACTTTCGTAAATTTCGCCCTCATCCTCTATTTCTTGCAAATTTTCAATAACTTCAAGAGATGCACCCGAACGCATTGCATAATCAATCAGCTCATCTTTGGTAGCAGGCCAAGGAGCGTCTTCTAATTTTGATGCAAGTTCTAACGTCCAATACATATTTTTATTATGAATTTATCGTATAACTTTTTATCGCAAAACGCCGCTACCCGTAGTTTAAATACATTGACAGTAAAACCTTACAAGCATCCGGCCGCACAATTCTGTCTCAATTCTATACAAAATACCGAATTAACAAAATCACTATACTTCAATTGGCAAAGATAGTTTTTTTTTACGAAAAAAATCATTTTTGCCAAAAAAAATTGGTGTTCCCTTTTTTTTCTTCTAAAACCCGTGCAAAAACGAACAAAAAATCGGACAAACGATTGATGTAAACTAACAAATTTTTATCTATAACATGCTCTTTATCAGCAGTTAAAATCTCTACCTCAGCGCGACGAGCTACAGCTCTACACACATGACATAGTGCAGATAATTCATCGTTACCATATACAATAAAATTGTTAATTTTAGGCAATTGTGCATCAAACTTGTCAATATTTTCCTCTAAAAATCGAATTTTTGCCTCAGAAATTTGCGCAAAATCATCAATTTTTCTTTTAGCAGTGTCTGTTGCCAAGTTAGCACCAACTGCAAACAACGTATTTTGTATTTCCAAAATTAGGTCTTTTTCGTCGTCGGAAAGTTTAGAGCGAAGCAGTCCAAGAAAAGAATTGAGTTCATCGACTGTGCCGTAGGCTTTAATCCGAAGGTCGCTTTTAGGAACACGGCTACCACCTATCAACATAGTAGTTCCTGTATCGCCTGTTTTGGTGTAAATTTTCATGATTAAATAAGGTTAAAACGCTACGACATACTGCTGTTTCGTCAAATCCGTATTGAACCAAACTGCACCCATACCACCGACGTCTATAGCCAAACGCACCGACGGATGTTCCACTATGGTATTCCATGCAGACCACATATCGGCTGACCAACGTATGTCATCGAACACAAAGATACTATTTTTATGGATTTTAGGCAAACATGTTTGAAAATAATTTAAAGTCGCCTGTTTTGTGTGGTTGGCGTCGAAAAATACAAAATCGAGTGTTTCTACACTCGCTACCGTTTCAGCTAAAATGGAATCAATGTTACCGTTAATTACGTTGATATTGTGAAAACCATTGTCTTTGAACGTTTTGCGCGCCATTTTGCACAAAGTCGGGTCGCCCTCCATCGTTATTACTTTGGAATCAAAATCCGCCGAAGCCAAATACATGGTTGAAATTCCAAGACTGGTACCCAATTCCAAAATAGTACGCGAATGATTGAAATTGACCAAACGAAACAGCAATTGTGCATATTTTTTTGATTTAACAGATTTTCGGGCAATATCGGCAACCGTACGACTACGTGATTTTCCCGTACCGTAATCAACAAGTTGCACTACTTTTTTATCGGAAAGGAATTTTGTTCGAATGGCTTCTATCTTATCGTAACAATAATATTTCCCTTTTTCAAAAAAAACATGATTGAGCAAGTGAAAAACAAATGGCGATTGAACACCGAAACCTTTCCGGTGAGACGCTGTAAGACAATATTTTACGGCAGATACCGCCTGAAACAATTTTTTCATAATAGTTTTGCAAATATACTAAAAATTCAATTTTATAAAGATTTATCTGAAAATAACATTACTTTTGCAATCAAATATTATATCAATATGAAAACCAACAAATTTTTACTCATCATTTTTCTATGTTCAATCGAATTACTATCGTTTGCGCAAGTATCGAAAGAAATTTATGAAATTCAAGGAACTTCGTCCACATCACCATTTGTTTCGCAGGTGGTTACCACAACAGGCATTGTAACTGCCACTTATATGGAAAACAATCAATTAGGCGGTTTTTTTATGCAATCTAAAAATGGCGGTATCAGTGGCGCATCTTGCGGGATTTTTGTCTATTTGGGAAGTAGTAGCTACACCGTAGCCAAAGGCGACGAAGTGGAAGTTACCGGCACAGTTTCAGAATACAACCAACGCACACAAATCAGCAATATCACAAATTGCACTGTAAAATCGCACGGAAATGTTATAACACCCACCAAAGTTGTGTTCAACGAAAATTTTAAAACCAACGCAGAACGCTACGAATGTATGTTGCTGCAATTTGACCAAACACTTACTGTTGTGTCAAATCGTAATTTACGACAATACGGACAGCTTACTTTATCAAGCAAACGTTTGAAAACTCCTACAGAAATTACTTTACCCGGCTCAGCGGAATTTTACGCACTACGCACAGCAAACTATAACGACCAAATAATTTTAGACGATGCCAGCACGGTAGTTTATCCGCAACCCATTCCGTTTGTCAATGCCAACGGAACACGCCGCACCGGCGAACGCATCGACAATTTTGTAGCCATACTCGATCAAATAGCTATCGGATACGTAGTTTACACTGCAGAAAACATGACATTCTATGGTAATCCTCGTCCGGTACAACCGATAAATTTAGGAAATTACAATTTGAAAGTATGCAGTTTTAATTTGAAATATTATCTGCGCGAAAATTTTGGCACAGGCTACGGTCCCAACAATCAAACGGAAGCAGACCGCCAGCACAGCAAAATTCTAAAAGCGCTTTTAGCCATTGATGCCGATATATACGGATTAGTGGAGATACAAACGGGTCAAAACACCATAGAATACCTTACAAACGCCCTCAACGCAAGCGTTGGAAATGACGTTTACGCCTACATAAATGACGGAACTACTACTTACGGAAGTTACACAAAAGTGGGTTTTATCTACCGCAAAGACAAAGTTGCTACGGTAAAAGAACTTCGCAGCAACAATGATGGTATACAAAATCGTAAAAAAGCGCAATGTTTTAAATTATTATCCAACAACGAATCCTTTGTTTTTTCACTCAATCACTTTAAAGCAAAAAGCGGATGCAGCAGTGCAACGGGCGACAATGTAGATATCGGCGACGGTCAAAGTTGCTACAACGGCGACAGAGTGCGCGAAGCCAACTCTACCATTTCTTTTGTAAATGTATGCGCCACTTACTACAACGAACCTGATATTTTAATTATGGGCGACCTCAATGCCTACACAAAAGAAGACCCGTTGCAAGTGTTTTACAACTATAACTACACAAATTTACAGAAACATTTTCAAGGCGAATCTGAATATTCTTATTCTTACAACTCCGAAGTCGGATGTTTAGACCATGCACTTGGCAATCCATCGCTCACACAGCAAGTCAGCGGATGTGCTGTATTCCATATCAATGCCGACGAACCTAGTTACTTTGAATACGACCAAACGCCTTTCTACGACACAATGTATCGCTGCTCCGACCACGATGCCGTAGTTGTTGGTCTCAATTTAGGTGTCCAGAACACCAAAACAACCTTTGAAAGTAATTTGACAATTGCACCCAATCCAACAAAAGGCACTTTCACCATTGCGAACGCATGCGGTAGTCGCTTGACAATAACCGATTTATTGGGACGTTTTTACTATACTACTATTTTAACAACTGACAATGAAACAATTAACACAACACTTCCTCAAGGCGTTTATTTGCTCAACTTCACGTTAGGCAGCAAAACAACGACAAAAAAAATAATTATCCAATAAGTATGCATCCGTTAGAAATCATCGACAAATATTACACTGAAGGCACACCGCTGTACACTATACTGTTATCGCACAGTCGTTCGGTAACCGCAAAAGCTTTGGAAATTGCTGAACGACATCCCGAATTGCAGCCAGATAAAACTTTTATTGCCGAAGCGGCTATGTTGCACGATATCGGTATATTTTTAACCCATGCACCCGGCATCCATTGTACCGGCAAAGCCAACTACATAGAACATGGTTATTTGGGTGCTGAATTGATGCGTAAAGAAGGTTACGAACGGCATGCGTTGGTTTGCGAGCGCCATACGGGAACAGGTTTGTCGCTGGAAGAGATAAAAAAACGCCAATTACCTCTGCCTCACCGCGATATGTGTCCCATAAGCTGGGAAGAACAGATTATTTGCTATGCCGATAAATTCTTTTCAAAAACGCATTTAAACGAGATGCTAACACCAGAAAAAATTCTTACTTCTTTAGCTAAATTTGGCGAAAAACCTATTGAAAAATTCAAAAAATGGATGATTTTATTCGAATAACACCATAAAAAAACCGCTTTTGAAAAGCGGTTTTTATTTGGAAAAAAAATTATACAACATTTATGACCAAATAAGTCCGTCAGCCACTTGTTCAGCTAACTCTTTATTGCTCAACAATTCAACGAGTTTTAAGGAAAAATCAAAAACGCAACCGGGACCTTTACCGGTAAGTATATTGCCACTAACCGCAAATTTACCTTTTGCGATGGTTGCGCCCTCTAAATATTTTTCAAATCCGGGATAGCAAACAGCCTCTTTTCCTTTCAACATTCCCAATCGTCCCAAAACCAAAGGCGCAGCGCAAATTGCCGCCAACAAACCTCCTTTTTGGTAATGATGCGTCAAAAGAGTTTTAACTTTTTCGCTTTGGTCTAAATTTGAAGTACCCGGCATTCCTCCCGGAAGCACTAAACAATCGGCTGCCGAAAAATCAACATCATCTATCAGCGCATCTGCCTCAACCACAACGCCATGTGCACCGGCAACCTGTTTTGAACGTGTTATTGATACCGTTTGCACTTTAAAATCGGCACGCCTCAACACATCAACAGTTACCAAAGCTTCAGCTTCCTCAAATCCATTTGCAAGAAAAATAAAAACAGTTTTCATAATTGTTTAATTCAATCTAAAATGATAAATAATTTTTCCTATAGCTTTTGATTTCCCTGCTGTAAATTTCGCTTTTCGGGCAGCCTCTTTTGCTGCTTCTCGCGATGCAAAATCGCCAATAGTATTACCTTGTGATGCTATAGTTGCTTCTATTACATTACCATCACTATCAACACTAATTATTACAACAATAAATCCTTCCTGATTATTAGAATTTTTCGGCCTTTCCAAATCTCCCAATAAATCCCGTCCTGCAAGTGACCAAGAGTGCCCATCTGAAGTACCCTTCCCTATTGGATTACCGGACATAGCATCACTTGTTGTCGTACCTGAAGAAGAAGAAGAAAATTTTAAACTTTCAGTTTCTTTTCGAGTCTTTTCTATAATACTCAGCTCTTCTTTCGTGTATTTACGTTGTTTTTGTTTTTCTTTTTTCTTTTCTCGCTCAGCTTCTAAATTGACCGATTCTTCCTCTTGTGTCAGTAAGTTTTCGGCATCGGGCAAAATTTTCGGCATTTCGACAGCACTTTCGGCAACTGCAGATTGTTCGCCAAAACCTTCCAATTCGTCGCCAAAACTCACCATCAAGCCCTCCAAACGCTCTTCTTTGGATACAGACATACCGAACAGCAATAAAATCGCCAAAAGAAGCCCTGCAAAAATTGCAGTTCCAATAGATGCATATATGTTAGCCTTTTTGTTCATCAATCACTCCGTCGTTTTGTCGGGTATCTTTGTGGCAATGACCAATTTTAAACGATTTTCGCTGGCAATGTCCAAAATGCGCACTATCTCTTTGTACGGAACATTTTCATCGGCATGCAGAGCTACATAAACAGCCGAGTCGGCGGCTTGTATATGTTTCAGATAAGGTTCAATCTCTTCAAATTCAACCTGTATAGGTTTTTCGCCATCGTCAGCAACAAAATAATGACCTTCGCCGTCGATACCTACCTTTACGATATGTGCCTTAGTCGCAGTAGTCGTTTTGCTTTGCGGCAAATTTATCTTCAAATCGTTTGGCGACGACATTGTTGATGCAATCATAAAGAACAGCAACAACAAGAAGACAATATCCGTCATTGACGACATGCTGAATGAAGGACTTACTTTATTTCTTTTTTTGAGCATAATAATTCAAAATAATAAAACCAAATGCCAACATTTATTTCTTAACAGCAGCCGGTTCGTTCAGTAAATCAAGGAATTCCATATTTTTGATTTCCAAGTTGCGCATTACTCTATCAATACGACCAACCAAATAGTTGTAAGCAAAATAGGCACAAATACCAACAATAAGACCTGCTACGGTCGTTACCATCGCCGTGTAGATGCCACCGGCAAGCGTACTCAAATCGACAGTATTACCACCCGCTTGTTCCATTTTGAAGAATGCTTCCACCATACCTACTACTGTACCAAGAAATCCGAGCATAGGTGCGCCTCCGGCAATAGTTGCCAAAAATCCGAGACCTTTCTCCAATTTGGCAATTTCGAGATTGCCAACATTTTCAATGGCTACAAGCACATCGCTCATAGGTCTACCCAAACGACTGATTCCCTTTTCAATCATTCGCGCCGAAGGAGAACGAGTGTCTTTGCACAAGTTTAAAGCAGCATCCAATTTGCCATCATAAATATAGTCCTTAATGCGATTCATAAACGAAGCGTCTTCTTTCGAAGCTTTGCGGATAACCACCACGCGTTCGATAAAAATGTAAACCGCAATCAGCAATAACAAGACAATCGGAATCATAATGACACCGCCTTTTATCGCCATATCAAAAAAACTGAGAGAAACTTCCGTTTCTGCAACGGGAAGCGCAACCGGTACTGCAGCCGCAGTAGAATCGGCTAAGAACGCAACATTCTGTAAAACAATCATAATTTTATTTTTTTATAGTTTAAAATCTATTTCTGAATATACAACGACAAAGTTATAAGAAAATTTTATTTCAACATCATAAAAGTTGTTGTTTGTAACGTTTTATTGTCTCTTCCAATCCCAAATAAAGTGCATCGCAAATGAGTGCATGACCTATTGAAACCTCCTCCAAAAAAGGTATACTTTGACGCAAAAAAGACAAGTTTCGCAAATTTAAATCATGTCCGGCATTCACACCCAAGCCCAAAACACGCGCCTTTTGCGCCGCTTCAACGAAAGGTTTTACTGCCTCTTCGGGATTGATAACAAATCGTTTATCATAAGGTTCTGTGTATAGTTCAATTCTATCGGTGCCTGTTTTTGCGGCGGCTTCAATGTTTGAAATATCGGTACCGACAAAAATGGAAACTCTTACGCCCGCTTCGTGGAAACGAGCAACCAAATCGTATAGAAAAGCGGCGTTTTCTTTACAATCCCAGCCGGCATTTGAAGTTATAGCATCAGGAGCATCGGGTACTAAGGTTACTTGCGTAGGTTTAACCATTTGTACCATAGTGACAAATTTTTCGGAAGGATAGCCTTCAATATTGAATTCTGTCGTCAAAACAGACTTTAAATCATACACATCCTGATAGCGTATGTGGCGTTCGTCGGGACGCGGATGCACCGTAATACCTTCCGCTCCGAAACGTTCGCAATCCAACGCCACCTTCACCACATTCGGGTTATCCTCACCGCGTGAGTTTCGCAAAGTGGCTATTTTGTTGATATTTACACTTAATTTCGTCATTTTTCGTCAGATACTTTTGGTTATATCGGCAACATTTTGTTATTTTGCATTGCAAAATGTATAAATCCGACTACAAAAATAATCTAAAAAAATGAGAATTGCTATTTTTGGAAATACTTATCGCAAAGAAATTATTTATCCGTTGGAAATTATCTTACGATTTCTATCGAAAAATAATGTTGATATCCTGATTTACAATCAGATACATGATTTTTTAAAACAATCACCTTTGTTAAACGATTTAAACTACAACTTGATTGAAGACGGTAATTTTAATGCCGATGTTGCATTAAGTGTAGGCGGTGACGGTACTTTTTTGAACACTGCTCAACATGTCGGCGACAAAAATATTCCAATTTTAGGTATCAATACGGGAAAACTTGGGTTTTTAGCCGATGTAGCCATCAACGAAATAGAAACTGTTTTGACAGATATCCTCAAGCGGAACTTTACGATAGAAGAACGTTCTGTTTTGGAAGTCAGCGCTTCCAATAATGCTTTCAAAGGTTCTCCGTTTGCGCTAAACGAAGTGGCTGTCCTCAAACAGGATTTATCTTCGATGATTAGCATAGAGGCATTTGTTGGCGGCGAATATTTTCATACTTATAGAGCCGATGGTTTAATCGTTTCCACGCCAACCGGCTCTACGGCTTACTCCTTGAGCGTAGGAGGTCCCATACTCGTTCCGCAAGCACGCAATCTTATTGTGGCACCCGTAGCGTCGCATAGTCTAAATGTCCGCCCGCTTATCATTCCCGATTCGTGGGACGTGCATCTGAAAATGTTCAGCCGTTCGCACTCGTACCTCATTTCATTAGACGGGCGTTCGCAAATTATGTCCGAACAAACGGAACTTTTTATAAAACGAGCAAACCACACCATAAAAATAATTAAACCAAGCGGTAATCACACATTCTTTAACACATTGAAAAACAAACTGATGTGGGGAATTGACAAGCGTAATTAAAATGAAAAAGGAAGATTTTAGAATCGTATATATGGGTACGCCGGATTTTGCTGTGGAAAGTCTGAAAGCCCTTGTAGAAAACGGTTACAAAATTGTCGGTGTGGTAACTATGCCTGACAAACCAATGGGCAGAGGCTATAAAATACAGTGTTCGCCCGTAAAAGAATATGCGATGTCAAAAGGGCTGCATTTGCTGCAACCCGACAATTTAAAAGATGCCGCCTTTATCGAAGAGTTAAGAAGCCTACGTGCTGATTTACAAATAGTTGTAGCTTTCCGAATGTTGCCTGAAATTGTTTGGAATATGCCACCCTACGGCACTTTCAATCTACACGCTTCTCTGTTGCCGCAATACCGCGGAGCTGCTCCCATCAATTGGGCTATCATCAACGGCGAAAAAGAGACGGGCGTTACCACATTTTTTCTGAAACATCAAATTGATACCGGCGACATACTTATGCAGGAAAAAATTGCAATCGGTGAAAATGACAATGCGGAAATTATACACGACAAATTAATGATATTAGGCGCACAATTGGTACTGCAAACGGTCGATAAAATCATAGACGGAACCATTCAAGCACAACCACAAAAAACGTGCGAAAAATTAAAACCTGCGCCAAAGATTTTTAAAGAAACCTGCCAAATTAATTGGTCACAAACCTGCGACCAAATTCACAATTTTGTTCGCGGACTATCGCCCTACCCCGTTGCTTGGAGCGAACTTCTATTTTCAGATGGTAAAACTGTAAGTATCAAAATTTTTACAACGAAAAAAGAAGTGTGTTCGCACGCTTTTGCTGCTGGCACTTTGCTTTGCGATGGAAAAACTTATTTGAAAGTGGCTTGCCAAGACGGTTTTATTCATATTACCTCGTTGCAGTTAGCCGGCAAAAAACGGCTGGATATTTGCAATTTTTTAAGAGGATTTCAGTTCTCGGACACTATGAAAATGCAGTAAAAAATTCACCACAAAAAAAGAATAAAAAAATCCTGTCGGCAAAAACCAACAGGATTTTTTCTTCCTTATAAACAGGCAATTACAGAATTTCTTCCATCATTGCTTCTGCATCTATCATATCCTTTCCGGCATCAGCCAAACGTTGGTAGTCATCTTTAGAAGCTACTACCAGTTTATCGTATTCGCGCAAGCCTGTTCCCGCAGGAATCAAGTGACCGCAAATAACATTTTCCTTCATGCCTTCCAAATAATCAACCTTAGCATTTATCGCAGCTTCGTTCAAAACTTTCTTTGTTTCTTGGAAAGACGCCGCCGACATAAAGCTGTTCGTTTGCAGAGCGGCACGTGTAATACCTTGAAGCATCTGTGTTGATGTAGCAGGCATCGCATCGCGAACCTCAACCAACTTCATATCACGACGTTTCAAAGCACTATTTTCGTCTCTCAATTTACGTGCAGTAACAATCTGTCCGGCTTTCAGGGTTTCAGAATCTCCTGCATCCAGAACTACTTTCTTGCCCCAAAGACGATCGTTTTCTTCCATAAATTCTTGCTTGTCAACAACTTGACTCTCTAAAAAACGAGTATCGCCTTGGTCTTCAATTTGAACTTTACGCATCATTTGACGAACAATCACTTCAAAGTGCTTATCGTTGATTTTTACACCTTGCAGACGGTAAACATCTTGCACCTCATTAACGATGTACTCTTGAACAGCGGTAGGTCCTTTGATCGCCAAAATATCAGCCGGAGTAATAGCACCATCAGACAACGGCGTACCGGCACGAACATAGTCACTTTCTTGTACTAAAATCTGTTTTGACAGTGGCACCAGATATTTTTTCTCTTCTCCTGTTTTGGAAGTAATGGAAACTTCACGGTTGCCTCGTTTTGTTTTGCCAAACGATACTTCACCATCAATTTCAGCAACAACAGCCGGATTAGATGGATTGCGCGCTTCGAACAATTCCGTTACACGTGGCAAACCACCGGTAATATCGCCCGCTTTACCAATAACGCGAGGAATTTTTACTAACAAGCTACCGGCTTTTACAAAAGTGTTATCGTCAACTACCAAGTGAGAACCAACAGGTAGGTTGTACGTTTTCAATACATTACCGGATTTATCCATTACATGAGCCGTAGGAATTTTGTTTTTATCTTTGGACTCAATAATAATTTTTTCGCGTAAACCGGTAGTTTCATCAGACTCAACTTTGTAAGTTACATTTTCCAAAACACTTTCAAATTTGATAGTACCTTGAACTTCGGAAATAATAACGGCATTGAATGGATCCCATTCACAAATCTTATCGCCTTTCTTCACCTTATCACCGGCTTTCATATACAATTTAGAACCGTAAGGTATATTTTGAGTCGTTAAAACAATTTTTGTGTTAGCATCAACAATGCGTATTTCTGCCAAACGACCTACTACTACTCTATGAGCTTTTCCAGATGCATCTACGGCATCTACGGCGCGAAGTTCATCAATTTCAAGGATACCGTCGTAACGAGAAACGATACTTGATTCGGATGCTACGTTAGACGCAATACCTCCGACGTGGAACGTACGCAACGTCAACTGAGTACCGGGTTCACCAATGGATTGTGCAGCAATAACGCCGACAGCTTCACCAATATGTACCATACGACCGGTAGCCAAATTACGTCCGTAACATTTTACACAAACGCCATTAGGAGCTTCACAGGTCAATACCGAACGAATTTCGACACGTTCGATAGGCGATTCTTGAATTTTAGCGGCTGCATCTTCTTTTATTTCTTCACCGGCAGCCACAATCAATTCGCCCGTGTTCGGGTGGAAAATATCATGTACGGAAACACGTCCTAAAATGCGTTCGTACATTGACGCTACAACTTCTTCTTTATTCTTGATTTCTGTAGCAACAAGTCCACGCAAGGTACCGCAGTCTTCTTCTGTGATGATAACGTCGTGCGAAACGTCTACCAAACGTCGTGTCAAATATCCTGCATCAGCAGTCTTCAAAGCCGTATCAGCCAAACCTTTACGAGCACCGTGGGTAGAAATAAAGTATTCCAACATCGACAAGCCCTCTTTAAAGTTTGCCAAAATCGGATTTTCGATAATTTGACCACCTACAGCACCTGATTTTTGGGGCTTAGCCATCAAACCACGCATACCGGACAACTGACGAATTTGTTCTCTTGAACCACGCGCTCCCGAATCCAACATCATATAAATGGAGTTGAATCCTTGGTTGTCGTTAGCCAATTGTTTGATAGCAACACCTGCCAAGTCTCTGTTTACACGTGTCCAAGTATCAATAATTTGGTTATAACGCTCATTGTAAGTGATATAGCCCATATTATAGTCGGACATAATGCTTTCAACTTCCGCATAACCGGCATTTACCAATTCTTCTTTTTCTTTCGGAATGATAACGTCGGATAAATTGAATGACAAACCGCCTTTAAAAGCCATGGTGTAACCCAAATTTTTGATGTCATCCAAAAATTGCGCCGTACGTGCCATACCGCAAGTTTCAATAACGCGACCAATAATGTCACGCAATGATTTTTTGGAAAGCAATTCGTTGATGAAACCTACTTCTTCGGGAACGTATTTATTCACAATAACACGACCTACAGTTGTTTCCTCAATAAAGCGAGTAATGATTTTACCTTCGGCATCTATATCTTTCGCCCGAACAGAAATTTTGGCATGCAAATCTACTTTTCCCTCATTGTAAGCAATTTCCACTTCTTCGGGTGAATAAAACTTCAAACCTTCGCCAAGAACTCCTGTACGCGGTTTCGTCATGTAATACAATCCAAGTACCATATCCTGCGAAGGCACTGTAATTGGCGCACCGTTAGCAGGATTTAAAATATTATGCGATTGCAACATCAGCAATTGAGCCTCCAAAATAGCTTCGTTGCCTAGTGGCAAGTGAACAGCCATTTGGTCACCGTCAAAGTCCGCATTAAACGCAGTACATGCCAATGGGTGAAGTTGAATGGCTTTTCCTTCTATCATTTTCGGTTGGAAAGCTTGAATACCAAGACGGTGCAACGTTGGAGCACGGTTCAGCAAAACCGGATGTCCTTTCATTACATATTCCAAAATATCCCAAACAACCGGATCGCGTCTATCGATGATTTTTTTCGCCGATTTAACTGTTTTTACTATACCGCGTTCGATTAATTTACGGATAATGAACGGTTTGTAAAGTTCTGCCGCCATCTCTTTCGGAAGACCGCATTCGCCCATTTTCAATTCAGGTCCAACAACAATTACCGAACGAGCTGAATAATCGACACGTTTTCCCAACAAATTTTGACGGAAACGACCTTGTTTACCCTTCAAGCTATCGGAAAGCGATTTCAACGGACGGTTTGCATCCGTTTTCATAGCACTCGATTTGCGAGAATTGTCCAACAAAGAGTCCACAGCCTCTTGCAACATACGTTTTTCGTTACGCAAGATAACTTCGGGAGCTTTTATTTCAATCAAACGTTTCAAACGGTTGTTACGAATAATAACGCGACGGTATAAGTCATTCAAATCGGATGTGGCAAAACGACCACCATCCAACGGTACCAACGGACGCAATTCGGGCGGAATTACAGGAACTGTTTTGAGAATCATCCATTCCGGTTTGTTTCGATGACGCGCAGCACGGAAAGATTCCACCACTTGCAGACGTTTCAACGCTTCGGCGCGACGTTGCTGCGAGCCGTCAGTATCGGCTTTGTGGCGCAAATCGAACGACAATTCGTCTAAATCCAACCTTACCAAAAGGTCGTAAACAGCCTCTGCTCCCATTTTAGCAATAAACTTATTGGGGTCGCTATCCTCCAACATTTGATTTTCGGCAGGAAGCGAATCTATCAATTCGAGGTATTGCTCTTCTTCAATCAATTCACCTTCAACTATTTCTTCATTGCCTTCTAACGCACCGCGTTGAATTACCACATATTTTTCGTAATAGATAATTGCATCCAACTTTTTACTGGGCATTCCCAACAAATAGCCTATTTTGTTAGGCAACGAACGGAAATACCAAATATGTGCCACCGGCACAACCAATTGGATGTGTCCCGTACGTTCACGACGCACTTTTTTCTCGGTAACTTCAACACCGCAACGGTCGCAAACAATGCCTTTATAACGAATTCTCTTATATTTTCCACAATGACACTCGTAATCCTTTACCGGTCCAAAAATGCGCTCGCAGAACAATCCGTCTCGTTCAGGCTTATAAGTACGATAATTGATGGTTTCAGGTTTTAGCACTTCACCGTAGGACGATTCCAGAATTTCCTCCGGAGAAGCCAATCCAATAGTGATTTTGCTAAAATTATTCTTAATTTTACTTTCTCTTTTAAATGCCATATCTGTTATTTATTTCAAGATTAAATTTTTCTGTTTAGAGCAAACTTGCGTTACTCCAAAGTAACTCTTAAACCTAAACCTTTCAATTCGTGCAACAACACATTGAGTGATTCCGGAATTCCGGGTTGAGGCATCGGATCGCCTTTGACTATAGCTTCATAAGCACGAGCGCGTCCCATCACGTCGTCAGACTTGATTGTCAGTATCTCTTGCAAAATATAAGCAGCACCAAATGCTTCGAGCGCCCAAACCTCCATTTCTCCGAAACGTTGACCACCAAACTGAGCTTTACCACCCAACGGCTGCTGTGTAATCAAAGAATATGGACCAATGGAACGTGCGTGCATTTTGTCTTCAACCATGTGACCTAACTTCAAGAGGTAGGTTATACCAACAGTAGCCGGCTGGTCAAAGCGTTCGCCTGTTCCGCCATCATACAGATAGGTTTTTCCGTAGTGAGGAATTTTGGCTTTGTCGCACCATTCGTTCAAGTCATCAAGAGTTGCACCATCGAAAATAGGCGTTGCGAATTGAACACCAAGTTCTTTTCCCGCCCAACCCAATACGGCTTCAAAAATCTGCCCTAAATTCATACGAGAAGGCACGCCCAGAGGATTCAAAACGATATCAACCGGCGTTCCGTCTGCCAAGAACGGCATATCTTCATCGCGCACAATTTTGGACACAATACCTTTGTTTCCGTGACGTCCGGCTATTTTATCGCCAACACGTATTTTACGTTTTTTAGCGATGTAAACTTTTGCCAATTGTATAATGCCAGACGGCAATTCATCGCCCACGGTAACATTTAGTTTTTGACGTTTCAAACGTGCATCACACTCTTTGTATTTACGGAGATAGTTGAGAACTGTCTCTTTTATCAATTCATTTTTGTGCGCATCGGTAGTCCATTTTACCAATTGCACCGTTGTATAATCAATTTCGTTCAGCAACTTTTGGGTAAATTTTGTTCCTTTCGGAATTAAATCCACGCCTAAAAAGTCTTTCACGCCTTGCGAGGTTTTCCCTGTTGTCAAAACGGACAATTTTTCCAATAATCTTGACCTCAGTTCGGCTACTTCCTTCTCAAAAGCCTCATCCAATTGGGGCAATGTTGCTTTTTCCGCCAAACGGCTCTTACGCGCTTTTACCGCACGTGAAAAGAGTTCTTTGCCGATTACTACGCCATTCAGCGATGGAGAAGCTTTCAACGAAGCATCTTTTACATCGCTGGCTTTGTCACCAAATATGGCACGCAACAACTTTTCTTCCGGCGTTGGGTCAGTTTCGCCTTTCGGGGTGATTTTACCGATAAGAATATCACCCGGAATTACATGAGCACCAATACGGATAATACCGTGTTCGTCCAAATTTTTAGTAGCTTCTTCACTCACATTTGGAATATCGGAAGTCAATTCCTCCATACCGCGCTTGGTTTCGCGCACTTCGAGCGAATATTCACTAACATGGATTGAAGTGAAAATATCTTCGCGTACGACACGCTCGCTAATTACGATAGCATCTTCAAAGTTGTAACCCTTCCATGGCATATAAGCCACTCTCAAATTTCGACCAAGAGACAATTCTCCATTTTGACTGGCATAACCTTCAGTCAATATTTGACCGGCTTGTACACGCTGTCCTTTTTTCACTATCGGACGTAAATCAATGGTTGTATCTTGGTTCGTTTTTTGGAATTTCGGCAAATTGTATACTTTTAACGCGTCTTCAAAATTAACAAATTCTTCCTCTTCCGTTCTATCATAACGAATTTTAATAACATTCGCATCAACATATTCTACAACTCCTTTACCTTCCGCCATAACTTGAGTACGAGAGTCGTAGATAACCTGTCTTTCAATGCCGGTACCGACAATCGGAGCTTCCGGACGAATCAACGGAACTGCTTGACGCATCATGTTAGAGCCCATCAATGCACGGTTCGCGTCGTCGTTTTCCAAGAAAGGAATCAATGCGGCAGCTATAGATGCAATTTGTTGAGGTGCAACGTCCATCAAATTTACTTCCGATGGTTGCACAACAGGGAAATCAGCTTCCAAACGTGATTTTACCTTATTGCGAATAAATGTACCGTCATCGTTCAAAGGCGCATTACCTTGTGCAACAACGGAATCTTCTTCCTCCTCGGCGGTCATATATACAATACCTTCCGGTGATAAATCCACCTTGGAATCCGTAACTTTACGGTAAGGAGTTTCGATAAATCCTAAATCGTTAATTTTTGCGTACACGCACAATGAAGAAATCAAACCAATGTTCGGTCCTTCAGGCGTTTCGATAGGACACAAACGACCATAATGCGTATAGTGAACGTCACGCACCTCAAATCCGGCACGCTCACGCGACAAACCGCCGGGACCTAAAGCCGACAAACGGCGTTTGTGAGTAATTTCTGCCAACGGGTTCGTCTGATCCATAAACTGCGACAAGGCATTCGTGCCAAAGAACGAGTTAATAACCGACGAAATAGTTTTGGCATTAATCAAATCGATAGGTGTAAACACCTCATTGTCACGCACATTCATACGCTCGCGGATAGTACGAGCCATACGAGCTAAACCTACACCGAATTGATTGTAAAGTTGTTCGCCCACAGTACGTACACGACGATTACTCAAATGGTCTATATCATCTGTCTCAACCTTCGAATTTATCAACTCAATCAAATATTTGATAATTTCAATAATATCTTCCTTGGTCAATACACGAACGCTGGGACTAGTATCTAAATTCAGTTTTTTATTGATTCTATAACGACCAACATCACCCAAATCATAACGTTTTTCAGAGAAAAACAAACCGTTGATAACTTCACGGGCAGTAGAATCATCAGCAGGTTCTGCGTTTCTCAATTGACGGTAAATGTGCAAAATAGCTTCTTTTTCCGTGTTACTTGGGTCTTTTTGCAACGTATTGTAGATAATGGCATAATCACTCATATTTTGATCTTCTTTATGAAGCAAAATAGTTTGATTACCGGATTCTATAATGTCGTCTATATGGTCTTTTTCTATAATGGTTTCACGATCTACCAATACTTTAGTACGTTCTACCGTTACCACTTCGCCGGTATCTTCGTCCACAAAATCCTCCATCCATGTTTTCAAAACACGAACAGCCAATTTTCGGCCAATCATTTTCCTTAAATTGGTTTTATTAACCTTTACCTCCTCTGCCAAGCCAAATGTTTCGAGAATATCCTTATCACTCTCATAACCAATGGCACGAAGTAATGTGGTTACGGGCAATTTCTTTTTGCGGTCGATATAAGCATACATCACATTATTAATATCGGTAGCAAACTCTATCCACGAACCCCTAAACGGGATAATACGTGCGGAATACAATTTGGTACCATTAGCATGAATGCTTTGACCAAAGAACACGCCGGGCGAACGGTGTAATTGGGAAACGATAACGCGCTCCGCTCCATTGATAACGAAAGTTCCTCGTTCGGTCATATACGGAATAGGACCTAAAAAGACATCTTGTACTACAGTATCGAAATCTTCATGGTCAGGGTCTGTACATGACAATTTCAATTTGGCTTTCAATGGAACACTGTACGTCAATCCGCGACGAATGCACTCCTCTATGGTGTAGCGCGGCGGATCGATGAAATAGTCAAGGAATTCAAGCATAAAGTTGTTACGCGTATCCGCTATCGGGAAATTTTCGGAGAAAACTTTATACAATCCCTCATTTTTCCGATGCTCAGGAGCGGTATCGAGCTGGAAAAAATCTTTAAATGATTTCAGCTGAACTTCCAAAAAATCGGGATAAGGTAATTGATTTTTTATGGAAGCAAAGCTAACTCTTTGATTTTCAGTTTTGTTGGACATTTATCTACGTGTATTAGTTGAACTTGTTGTTGTTATACATAAAAAGGCTTAGAGTCCCGCTCACACGGGATTCTAAACCGTAAATTCCTGAAAATCAGGATTATCTTACTTGAGTTCAACCTCAGCTCCAGCTTCAGTAAGTTGTTTTTGAAGTGCTTCTGCTTCTTCTTTAGAAACTCCTTCTTTAACAGGAGCCGGAGCAGCATCAACGATATCTTTAGCTTCTTTCAAACCAAGACCGGTAAGTTCCTTAACTGCTTTAACAACTTGAAGTTTAGCTGCGCCAGCCGATTTCAAAATAACATCGAAAGATGTTTTTTCTTCAGTGGCAGCTGCACCACCACCTGCAGCAGGAGCGGCAACAGCAACAGCTGCAGCAGCAGGTTCAATACCATATTCGTTCTTCAAAATTTCGGCTAATTCATTTACTTCTTTAACTGTAAGATTAACCAATTGTTCTGCAAAAGCTTTCAAATCTGCCATTGTAATTAATGTTTTTTGTGTTTATAATTCAAATTTTGTTTTTTTATTAAAAATTATCTTTCAGAGAGTGTTTTCAACACGCCATGAATAGTATTTCCTCCTGATTGGAGTGCGGACACAACGTTCTTAGCCGGCGATTGCAACAATGCAATGATATCACCGATAAGTTCATTTTTACTCTTAATAGAAACAAGAGTATCAAGTTGATTTTCACCAATATAGAAACTTTCTTCTACATAAGCGGCTTTCAAAACCGGTTTTTTATTATCCTTACTGAACTCTTTGATTAATTTGGCAGGAGCGTTTCCTGTGTTGGAAAACAGTATTGCCGTGTTGTTTTTCAAAGAATCGTAAATTGGAGAATAATCAACGCCCGTAGATTCCAACGCTTTGCGTAAGAGAGTGTTTTTTACAACAAGCATTTTTATTTCGCTCTTGTTGCACAATCTTCTCAAATTACTTACTTGCTCAGCGTTCAATCCTTGAGCTTCGGTTAAATAAAAGTGACTATATGAGTTTACTGTTTCTTTTATTTGTGAAATGATAATGTCTTTATCTTCCTTTTTCATACTTACGTCTTAATTAGTTTTCAACAATTGATTTTGTATCAATTTTGATACCTTCACTCATCGTACTCGAAAGATAAACACTCTTTACGTATGTACCTTTAGCGGATGATGGCTTCAATTTAATAACAGTAGCCATAAATTCTCTTACGTTCTCAGCAATTTGCTCAGGCGTAAACGAAACCTTTCCGACAGATGTGTGGATAATACCGGACTTGTCAACCTTGAAATCAATTTTTCCTTGTTTGACTTCGGCAACAGCCTTACCCACTTCCATGGTAACCGTACCGCTTTTAGGATTAGGCATCAAGCCGCGGGGACCTAACACGCGTCCAAGAGCGCCAATTTTACCCATAACGGAAGGCATGGTGATAATTACGTCTATATCAGTCCATCCACCTTTAATTTTTTCGATATATTCATCGAGTCCAACAAAATCGGCACCGGCCTCTTTGGCTTCGGCTTCCTTGTCGGGAGTACATAATGCAAGAACCCGTACTTGTTTGCCCGTTCCGTGCGGCAACGATACTACGCCACGCACCATTTGGTTCGCTTTGCGCGGATCGACACCGAGACGTACGTCAATATCCACAGAGGCATCAAATTTGGTAGTGGTTATTTCCTTTACCAAACTTGCAGCTTCATCGACAGTATAAGCTTTTCCCGCTTCAATTTTTCCCGCTACTGACTTCTGATTTTTTGTAAGTTTACTCATCTTTAATTGAAGGTTTAAAATTAATTATTAGGAAATTCGCCACTTATGGCAATGCCCATACTTCTCGCAGTTCCGGCAACCATTTTCATGGCTGCTTCCAGTGTGAAACAGTTCAAGTCGACCATTTTTTCGGAAGCAATCGTCTTAACCTCTTCCCAAGTGATTGTTGCCACTTTTTTACGGTTAGGTTGGTCTGAACCGCCTTTCGCTTTAGCAGCTTCAAGTAATTGAATTGCTACGGGAGGCGTCTTAACGATAAAGTTAAACGACTTGTCTGTGTAGTACGTAATAACTACAGGTAAAATTTTACCTGCTTTGTCTTGGGTTCTGGCATTAAATTGCTTGCAAAAATCCATGATATTAATACCTTTTGCACCCAAAGCAGGTCCAACCGGAGGTGATGGATTTGCCGCACCACCTTTAATCTGTAATTTGATAAGTCCAGCAATTTCTTTAGCCATAATTCTTTTTTTTGTTATTAACGAAATTAATTTGAGTGACGACGGTAACAAACATCTCACTCTTTTTCTACTTGCATGAAACTCAACTCAAGCGGTGTTTTTCGACCAAAAATTTTTACCATTACTTTTAGTTTCTTCTTTTCGTTGTTTACCTCTTCGATAACACCTGAAAAACCGCTAAAAGGACCCACTATCACTTTGACGTTTTCGCCTTCGAAATAAGGAACAGCCATTTCCATTCCCATTTCCTGCATTTCATCAACCGATCCGAGGATACGATTCACTTCCGCAGGACGGAGTGGAGTTGGCGCCTTGTCTAACGTCCCGCCTAACCAGCCGAGAACATTAGGCACATTACGAAGTCGTCCGCGTACATCACCGGTTAAATCCACTTCTACAAGCACATACCCCGGCAGATAGCTACGTTCTTTTGTGATTCTTTTACCATTACGCACCTGATACACTTTTTCGGTCGGTATCAAAACTTGAGAGACGTATTGCCCAAGATCGGAATTTTTGATTTCTGATTCAATGTGTTCCTTTACCTTGTTTTCTTTTCCACTAATGGCACGCAATACGTACCATTTTTTTGTTGTCTCAGACATTTCAACCCTCCAATTAAATGTATTTGTAGATTAACGTCATGATACTTTCAAAGCCCAAGTCCATTACCCAAACAACTAGTGCAATTAGAAGGGAAGCTATTAATACAACAACCGCACTATTGGTCAGTTCTTTTCGCGTAGGCCATGAGGTCTTGTGAACAAGTTCTGAATAGGACTCTTTGAAATAATTGATGAGTTTCATATACAAATATTTTTTGTCGCACGGGAGGAGAGACTCGAACTCCCGACACCTGGTTTTGGAGACCAGTGCTCTACCAACTGAGCTACACCCGTAAAATAGTCGGCATTACGCCGACTATTATTATTTTGTTAAATAATTTTTATTAGTCCAAAATGGCTGTGATTTGTCCTGAACCTACAGTACGTCCACCTTCGCGGATAGCAAAACGGAGACCTTCGCTGCAAGCTACCGGATAAATCAATTTTACAGTAATTTCCAAGTTGTCGCCCGGCATTACCATTTCACGACCTTCCGGCAACGTAACTTCACCGGTAACGTCCAACGTGCGAATGTAGAATTGAGGACGATATTTGTTACCAAACGGAGTGTGACGTCCACCTTCTTCTTTCTTCAAAATATAAACAGAAGCTTTGAATTCAGAGTGAGGTTTAACGGCACCCGGGTGCGTGATAACCATTCCACGTTTAATTTCGTCTTTGTCAATACCACGGAGCAACAAACCAACATTATCACCAGCTTCGCCTGTATCGAGCAATTTGCGGAACATTTCAACACCTGTAACAACTGATTTTCTGCCTTCGGCACCCAAGCCGATGATTTGAATTTCATCACCAACTTTAACAACACCGGTTTCGATACGACCAGTAGCAACTGTACCACGACCTGTGATAGAGAATACGTCTTCAACAGGCATCAAGAATGGTTTATCTATTGCACGCGGAGGTAATTCAATCCAAGTGTCCACAGCATCCATCAATTCCATTACTTTGTCTTCCCATTCGGCAACACCGTTCAATGCGCCAAGGGCAGAACCGCGAATAAACGGAGTGTTGTCAGCGTCAAATTGATAAGCTCTGAGCAAATCGCGCATTTCCATTTCAACCAAATCCAACATTTCAGGGTCATCAACCATATCGCATTTGTTCATAAACACAACCAAACGAGGTACGTTTACCTGACGAGCTAATAAGATGTGTTCACGAGTTTGTGGCATCGGACCGTCGGTGGAGGCAACTACAATGATAGCACCGTCCATTTGAGCAGCACCTGTAACCATGTTTTTAACATAGTCAGCGTGCCCCGGACAGTCAACGTGTGCATAGTGACGATTAGCTGTTTGATACTCAACGTGTGAAGTGTTAATAGTGATACCACGTTCTTTTTCTTCCGGAGCGTTGTCGATAGAATCGAATGAACGTAATTCAGAAAGTCCTCTCTTTGCAAGTACAGTTGTAATTGCAGCAGTCAAAGTGGTCTTACCGTGGTCAACGTGACCAATGGTACCGATGTTTACATGCGGTTTCGACCTGTCAAATTTTTCTTTTGCCATAACTCAAATGAATTAAAATAGTAAGTAAAATATTATAAAATCAAAAATAATTAAAAACAACTCAAATGTAGAGCTGTTGACGAGGATTGAACTCGTGACCTCTTCCTTACCAAGGAAGTGCTCTACCACTGAGCTACAACAGCAAAAAGAGCGGAAGACGGGACTCAAACCCGCGACCCTCAGCTTGGAAGGCTAATGCTCTATCAACTGAGCTACTTCCGCAATTTTTTTGTGGGCAGTGATGGATTCGAACCACCGAAGTCGAAAGACAGCTGAGTTACAGTCAGCCCCAGTTGGCCACTTTGGTAACTGCCCTTGTCGGGATTTTGCAATCGAATTTTTACGCAAAAATTACCTGCTAAAAATTGTTATCCCATTCATTTTGAGCCTCTTGTCGGATTCGAACCAACGACCCCGAGATTACAAATCACGTGCTCTGGCCAACTGAGCTAAAGAGGCAAACTACTTAACAAACCGCTCCGACAATAGGATGTCAAAACGACTTGCAAAGATAGATATTTATTTTATATCTACAAAATAAATTTAAGTTTTTCTCCCATTTTTTTTAAATGGAGGTAAAAGAGGCTTTTTTCAATCGGTTATTTTTTATTTTTCTGTTTAAGAATTTGACGCTCGAGAGCTTCAACACATTCATCAATAGCTTGTTCAAATGAATTAGCTGTTTTTGAAGCAAAGAATTCGACATTCGGTGCCGCCATTTTAATAGAAGCCTCCTTGTTGGCAACAGATTCCGGCTTCACGACTTTTAAAAACACTTCGGCCATGGAGAGTTGGTCGAATAATTTTTCGACTTTAGACACTTTTTTTTCCACATAAGCCTCCAATTTGTCGGAAGCGATAAAATTAATCGCTTGCATTTTTATTTCCATAATTCTTCTTTTTTTGTGCTCTTGGATGAGCTTGTTTATAAATATTTTGCAACTGCGCAAACGTCGTGTGCGTATACACTTGCGTTGCGGCTAAATTAGCATGTCCGAGAAGTTCTTTTACCGTATTAATATCTGCACCATTATTCAACATCACCGTAGCAAACGTGTGTCGCAACACATGCGGACTGCGTTTTCGCTGAGTGCTGACATTTGACATTACCTGATTTACCATGAGGTACACTTTTTTAGGATAGAGCGCATTGCCGTTTTTTAGAACAAAAAAGTTGGGCACTTTCCATTGCACTTGCTTGTCGCGAAGCGCAATATAATTCTCTATTTCCTTTCCGAGGGCATCGCCAAACGGAATGATGCGTTCTTTGTTGCGCTTTCCAAGTACTTTTAAGGTATGGCGCGTCATATCAATATCCGTATCCTTCAAATTTATCAATTCGGAGAGCCTTATGCCCGTCTGATAAAAGAACTCAATAATTAAATAATCCCTTAAACCTTCAAATTCGTCATCATTACACACTAAATCGTGCCAATGTTCCAATTCGCTTTCTTTAAAGAACGAAGGTAATGGTTTTTTGATTTTCGGCACCGTCAATTTTTGTGTCGGATTATTTGCCAACAATCCTTTACAATTCAAAAACTTGTAGAACGAGCGCAATGTGGAAATTTTCCGTACCACTGTGCGTGTCGTTTCTCCGTTGGCTATTTTTCGCATCATCCACGCACGGATATCGTCCGACGTTACGGATTCCGGTGAAAACAATTTGCCGACACGAGTGCTTACAAATTGGCAAAAATCGTCTAAATCCGTTTGATAGGCTTTCAGTGTGTAAGGAGAGTACACTTTTTCGTAGCGCAGGTATTGTAAAAAGGCTTCTATCATGGTAACGGAATTATACATTGCAAATATATAAAAGTAACCTCAAAAAAACAAGAAAAAAACACAAAATATATTTGTATTATGTAATAAATAGCCTTATTTTTATTCACAAGAAAGAATCGGTTCGTATAAACACGACAAAACAGTACGGAAAATCCCATACTGTTATATCAAACGGCGAATCTGCGAGAGATTTCGCCAGAGCCATTACATTAATAAATGAGGAATGATGTGGTTAATCTTCCTGTTGTTGCAATTTTTGAACGTAAACAGCGTGCATTTTTTTGTCGCGTTTAATAACGGACGGTTTGTCGAATTGTTGACGACGACGAAGTTCTGCAATTACGCCGGTTTTTTCAAATTTACGTTTAAATCTTTTTAAGGCTCTGTCGATGTTTTCGCCTTCTTTTACTGGAACTACAATCATTATGCTTATTTATTAAATTAAAAATATCTTTACAATAGCCGACACTTTTAAGCGTCTAACACATTTTGGGTTGCAAAGGTAGCAGTTTTTTTTTATTCCCGCAATTATTTTTCAGAATTTTCTTCTTGAATAGGAATTTTGTCAATCCGTTTTTGATGACGTCCGCCCTCAAAGTCGGTGGTAAGGAACTTTTCGACCATCTGCAATGCCAATTCAGAAGATATGAAACGCGCCGGAAGCCCTAACACATTGGCATTATTGTGACAACGCGCCATTTTTGCAAGTTCCACATCCCAACACAAAGCCGCACGAATACCCTGATGTTTATTCATCGTCATTGTGATACCGTTGCCACTACCGCAAATAGCAATGCCAAAATCGCAAGCACCGCCTTCGACCGCTTTAGCCAACGGATGAGCAAAATCGGGATAGTCGCAACTGTCGGTGCTATACGTTCCGTAATCGTAGATGCAGCCTGTCCGTTGCTCCATCTCTTTTATAATCAATTGCTTCAATTCGTAACCGGCATGGTCAGAAGCAATTCCAATAGACAAAAGGCTCATCGGTTTCATAAAATCAAATTTTTAAAATATCTATTTTACAAAGGTACGCATTTATTTTTCAAAAGCAGTCCAACCTTGCGCTTTTAATGTAATTTCTTGTCCGTCGCGAGTAACCAAAGCAGCTCCCATGTCCAAAGCAGTGATGTAACCGATTTCGCGAATATTTTCCAATTCTTTTATTTTATCGTGCCATTCGAGCGGCAACGTAAACAAAAGTTCGTAATCTTCTCCGCCATTTAAAGCTGCCGTTACCAAATTCATATTGAATTCTTCAGCCATTAAAGCTGTTTGATAATCGATAGGAATTTTATCTTCGTAAATGCGACAACCAACACCGCTTTCTTTGCAAATATGCATCAATTCGGACGAAAGACCGTCAGAAATATCCATCATAGATGTGGGTTGAAGACCCTTTTTTGCAAATAATTCAATAATATCTTTGCGAGCTTCAGGTTTAAGTTGTCGTTCCAAAATATATTCTTTTCCGGCAAAATCCGGTTGAAAGTCAGGGTCTTTCTGCGTTTTATAAATGGTATTTTCCCTTTCGAGCAATTGCAATCCCATATAAGCAGCACCCAAATTGCCCGATACGCAAATGAGGTCGTTGGGACGCGCTCCCGAACGGTAAACAATTTTGTCTTTATCTGCCTCACCGATACAAGTCAGGCTTAGCGTAAGTCCCGTCATGGAAGCAGACGTATCGCCACCAACCAAATCGACACCATATTTTTCGCACGCCAAATAGATGCCCGAATAAATTTCTTCTATCTGCTCCACCGAGAAACGACTGGAAACACCTATCGACACAAGTAATTGTGTAGGTTTTCCGTTCATGGCGTATATGTCCGAAAAATTGATAACAGCCGCTTTATAACCTAAATGTTTTAACGGAACATACATCAAATCGAAGTGAATGCCTTCAAGTAATAAGTCGGTCGTCAAAAGTACTTGTTTCCCATTAAAATCGACCACAGCGGCATCGTCACCGACACCTTTTACCGAAGACGGATTTTTCAATTCCACTTGCTTCGTCAGTTGCTCAATTAATTTAAATTCACCTAAAGATGAAATTTCGGTCATGTGTTTATCTGTTTTAAAATCTCCATAAATCATAGCTTATCACCACAGTCCCACGCATTTGCAACATTTTAAATTCTAACACTTTAAAATCGAAAATGTCTTTAAATCCACAGGTAATGCGTACGCCCATGTTAATCCGTTTGTACACTTGACATTCGTAACCAAACAGTAAACCGGCATCCCATTTTGCCAAATAGCGAGAAAAATCGGTTTGCTCGGGAGGAATTTGGTCGCCTGAAGTAATAACAACATCTACATCGTCCGGTTCATTCCCAATAAAACCCAATAAAGGCTTATTAACGAACTTGCCCGAAATTACCCAAACAGCATAACCACCCAGTAGAATTTTATGTCGTTGAGACGGAAAAGAATAAGACACGTATACCGGAAGTTCGAGAATATCGTTTATCATCATAATTTTGGCTTGTCCCGTGAAATACTGTATTAAATAATCACCGTTTTCATCTCGCCAAGGTAATGTTACCTTCATATTCTCAACTAAGGCTTCGGCATTCATTTCTATATGCTTATAAGTCAGTTCGCCACCTAACTTCCAATTCGGATGCAATACAAACGCATATTTCACACCGATAGACGGCAGTACTTTGGGCAAAGGGCGAAAAACAGGCGGCACATAAGAGAATGGCACCGGAACTCCGCCACCAACATCAACTCCAACCTGTACGGCAAAGCTATGTACATACGACGAATCGTTTCGCTGACGCGCAAAAAGCACAAGCGGAACAAAGCACAACAGTATCACAATCAGCCGTTTCATTATTAATATATCAATTTAATATTGTCAACATACAAAGTAGCTCCAACTACGCCCTGCATAAAATCACCCTTGTAACTCGACGAAAATACACAATGAATGTGCGTTACCGGTAAATCCGTACGCAAAACTGTTAGAGGAATAATTATTCTTCTCCATTCGCATGGCGCAATTTCGAGATTTCCGCACGCTAATACCGTAACGTCCGGTTCGTTGAGCGTATGGTAAACAATGTCGCCCTCACCCGAATAATTGAGCAGTTCAATACCAACAGAACCTCTATCGGATGTACCATTGAGCGTGTATTTCACATCCAATGCAACCGCTTTCGGTGATTCGGAAAACGGAATGCCAAAAAACGTCATCTTTTTTGGCGTATTGATATAGTCCAAATTCATTTTGAAATAGCCAAGGAACAGCGACCCTGCAGCCACTTTATCCATTATGGTTCCGGTTGTCAATTTTGCCGCCCAGCCGCCACCATTACCAACAGCTTTAGACGTCATTTTTGCAAATGAATTGTTCGCCGTTGCCCAGCCTACAGGCGTATAGTCGTCAGTCCATTGTTCTAAATCACCATTATACAACTGTGGTTCATATTTTGCTTTTATTGTCCATTCCGAACTTACGCGTTCGCTTTCGGAAATAATCGTAAATTTCTTTTCAGAAGCAATGGTGCCAAATATCAACGGAAATCCGGATATGAGTTCTTCTATTTCAGCTCGTGGAGAAATGGTAAAATACGGCGTAAAATCCAGACGACCAACGCCTTTTGTCAGAAATTTAAGAGTAACGGTTTTAGTACTTTGGTCTATCTCCGTTTCAGACAACGTATAACCTTCCGACAAGTTAGCCACGCTAAAAGTCAACAACTCAGCAGCATCACTTTTTGGAGTCTCTTTGTTTACAAAACGAATGGTATAACTATTGGTTACCGTTCCATCTTCCGATTTTAAAGTTACTGTACGTGTTGAATTGATAGATGGAAACGACAGCATATCATCTGGTGTAAACGCACCGTTGGTAATTTGAGCTTTATAAGAGATTCCCAAATCAGCTTTTAGGTTCAAAGGGAAATTTTTAGACCAATCAAGCACCTCTATATTAACTGTTTTTGCAACTTTATCAACTACAGCAATAGGGTTCAACACCACTTTATTTTCGACAGAAGAATAAGATTTCACGCGTAAAAATTCTACATCCGCTTCATTATTCAATTCTTCCGACCTCATTAAGCGCACATACCAAGGTTTTTCAGTAGCGTCCATTGCCACTACTTTAAATGGACAAACCGCATCAATTGTAGAAAATGTAAACGTTCCGCCATTGGTGAAATCTTTAAGCGTAGCATTGGGCATTACCTCCATAGATGCCGCTATTGACAGCGGAAAATTTTCCCAACCGGACATTACGCGAATATTAATACTGCCCGAACGCACATCCACATCAATAGTATTCACGTCTAATTTGACCGTACTCGGCGACGAACGCAAAAGAGTGAAAGCCGTTACATCGGCTTGATGATACGTCCAATCCAACAATTTTATTTGCCATTTTTTTGTATTGTTCCGCGCACGGTCATATACATAGAAATGATAATCTTTATCAGGGCTGTCTATTTGAAGAAAAGAGCCGGGGAGATAACCGATAATTTCAGACATCGGTGGCAGTTGCGTTTGAAACGCAACTTTAAAAGGAAAATCGAGCCGTCCGCTTGATGATTTGCTTTTCAATATTCCGATGAGCCAATTTTTGTCAGTATCCACCTCTACATTTTCCATTTGAGCCTTCGCTAAAGAAGCCTCATCCAATTGACCGAACGTAGAAGAAGCATCCAAATTAACAGCTTTCAATCGCAACGGTGTCAAACTTGCATTGTCGGTAATCAAACGCCCTTGTTCCAACACAACACGCCATTTTTTTTGCCTGCCATCAACCGCCACCACCGTTATATAATGAGCTGTGTCGAGTGTCGTAAATTCCAATCCGTTTTCCCAATAACCATTAGCTAAATACGCAGAGTCTGACACCACAATATTTGGCATTACTGTTAAAGGCAACGTAACTTCGGGCATAATTATCTTCACCGTCGAATCAGCAACGGAAACATAACCTTCGGACGAAACGAAAGCATTTCGTGGGCTGTACGAGTAAATGGTAAATTTTTCAATATCCGCAGCATCACTGCTTTTCGATGGCGTTAACACTATTTTATACTGCTGTGCTTTACCATTTTCAGCCACTACAAAAAAAGTTTTCATTTCTTCTAAAGTTCTGAAAACCAACGTATCGGGATTAATACCGCACAATTTCATCGCAGTTGCATTCAAAACTATTTCAGCCTTGAACGCTATCGGAAAATTGTATTTCCCGTACTCAAGAGGAATATTTACAATAAAGTCACCTTGAACAACGGGTTGTCCGAGACGAACATTTTCGGTATAAATTTCCAGCACATTAAACGACTGAATAGAGACATCGTCGTGCAAATCTTTCAATTCGCGGCACGCCAAGCATGTCAAAACAACTAAAAAGCAATATGTCAATCGTTTAATCATAAGATTTTAACGCAAAAATTTATACGTCAATAATTGATAAATGAGCCGTGCCGCCAAAAAATCGGACGCTTTTGCAAACGGATTTGGACAAAGTTCCACCACATCGAAGCCCACCACGTTATGTTCGGCAAAAATTTGTTTCAAAAAATGCAAAACCTGAATATAACTCAATCCTCCGGGTTCGGGCGTACCTGTCGAAGGCACATACGCCGGATCGAAAACATCCAAATCAATTGTCAGATAAACATTTCGTCCCAAAGTCGCTTTTGCTCTGCGCTCCCATTCATTTTCCTTGTCTTGCAAAATATCCATTGCATAAAAAATACGTGAAGGATTGAAATTATCAGTTTCTTCAATACATTGACTGCGTATGCCAACTTGCGTAATTTGCGCCACTTTTTTAGCTTGGTTCATCACACAGGCATGGTTCAACTCCGAACCTTCATAGCTACGCCTTAAGTCGGAATGAGCGTCTAATTGCAAAATAGTCAAATCGTTATACTGTTTTGCCGCCGACCGCATGGCACCAATGCTCACAGTATGATTGCCGCCTATAACTACGGGGAATTTCTTCGCGGCAAAAATAGCGGTAACCTGACGTTCTACCGCATCGCACAACGCTTCGGGCGTTTCGTTATCATAAACGGGTGGTGCGGTATAAATGCCGTTTTTATAAACTTCCGTTTGCGTTTCAATATCGAACCATTCCAACTGTACAGAGGCTTCGAGCAAGGCTTCAGGACCTTTTTCGGAGCCGTGAACCCAACTGCTGGTAGCATCGTAAGGCACCGGTAATACTACTATTTTCGCATGGTTGTAGTCGGCGTAAACGCCTGTCAAACCCGCAAAATTTTCCATAATTCAACTGGTTGTCTGGTTGTTTTTATAACAATTTATTGCGCAAAAATACAAAAAAATATGCGACTTTTCATACATTATCATCGCATTTGTAAAATTAAGCGTATTTTAGGGAAGTTGCAAAAAAACTATGAAAGCCTATTTTCGACAAAAGAAAGGATTTGTGCATCGAATTCTTTACCGTGGTCAAGAAAATCAACTTCAACACCTATCGAATAGAGGCGTGTTTTCAAATTTTCCGGTAAACTATCAGCCATTGACAGCAAACGCGATGCATCTTTTTCCGTTACAACAACAGCAGTTGCACGAGATTTTGCCATTTCGGAGGCTATTTTTAAAATGTCTTTCGATGTGAAAAAATGATGGTCAGGAAAAGAAAGCCAACGGACATTTTTAAACATTGCTACCAAATAATCGTACAAACCGACTGCTGAAACAACGCCCGTTACCATCAAAATTGTTTGCGAAGAATCTACGGCAAACGGCGCAGTAGAAGAAAACACAGGAGACGGCACTCCATAACGGTACGTCGTAAAATACAACGTTTGAGACGGCAACAAATCAAGCTCGGAAGCTATTATTTCGCGTTCGTGCAAAGACAAAGTCGGTGGACATTTCGTAACAATCACAATATCAGCACGTTTTGCCCCACTTCTCGGCTCACGCAAACGACCATAAGGCAACAAGTTGTCAGTAGTCCAACGATTTGCATAATCTGTCAGCAATACCGACAGACCGACACGAACGTAACGGTGCTGAAAAGCATCGTCCAAAAGTACCACTTGAGGCGGTGGTGATAATTGCAACAACCGTTCGATGCCTTCGACACGTTTTTCGGCAACTGCAACATTTATTTGTGGAAACTTTCGATAAATTTGATAAGGTTCATCGCCGATTGTTTGCGCATTTGCAGTCGCATTCGCCAAAATAAAACCTTTCGTTGTGCGGCGATAACCACGACTCAGCAAAGCAACACGATAAGAGGCTTGTAATAAACGAATAAGATATTCCGAATGCGGCGTTTTTCCTGTTCCACCCACGGCAAGGTTTCCAACAGAAATAACAGGTGTATGAAACTCTTTCGAAGGAAGTAATCCTTTATCGAACAGAAAGTTACGCACGGCAATTACTACTCCATACAACCACGAAAACGGATAAAGGAGAAATTTCAGCATTCGCATGAAAAACTAAAGAACTGTTTTAAAGGCAGTATCGCCTACTTTAATAATGTACGATTGATTTTTCGGCAAACGATTGATAGCAAACGGCGAAGTAGAAACCGATTCGGAAATAAGCATCCTACCCATAATATCGTACACAGAAACCATTTCTCCGACAGCATTCAGCAACACTACTGCGCCATTTTTGATATAAAACGACGGCAAAGTGTTGTCCACCGATGTCAAACCGACACTTTTTTTCTGCAAACGATAAGCGGCAATTCCATTGTTGGTAGCCAATACATAAATTGTTACGTAATCAGGTGTTGATTCTACACATACCGGCGAAGTTATAGCGGTATTTGCCGCCGAACCCAACGCTTCAGTAGCATTATCGAAAACGACAGGACTATCAAGACCATGGGTAATATCAAACAATTTTAACACTCCAAAGCGCGTTTCCATTGAGCCGTAATATTCATGCCCGTTCAGTGCAAAACAAACACCATCAACCGCTAATGCGCTCGGAGACGGCGAACTGAACGATTTAGACCATTTCCCGTCAAGGCTCAATAATTTTCTGGCAACACGAAAACCTGTAACAAAAAATGTTGTGTCGGATTGTACAATGGCATGAGTACCGGCAGCATTACTGCTTTTGTGACCATCGAAAAGAAATGGTTCATTCAACATTCCATTGCCAAAAGGAATTTTCACAGCTTTGCCTTGGTTACTAGCAGCCACTATAAAACCGCCATCGCTGCCGTCAAGATTGCCGTAAACATCAAAATAATCGGCTTGTCCAAAACCTGTAATTGTTTTAGAACCAACTAAATTAGTTACTCCATTTTCATCGCAACGGTAAATTGTCAGCACATCTTGTGCATTATTAGTACTTCCGAGCAACATCACGCCATCATGCGTGAAACGGATACAACTCAACGATGTAGCGTCCAAATTCGTTTGTATAGTGCGTTTCAAATCGCCCGTTTTACCATCAACAACTGCAATTTTAGCGGTCGTCATATCGGGAATATACAATTCACCATTATATACTGCCATCGAACGCTGCGATGTTGTATTTGTCAAATAAGGTGCCTGCTCCAAAGTCTTTGTCCACAACGAAACGAAACGCACCTCATCGTCAGGTTCCAAAATGCCCGACAAATCCAAATAATCGGTAGTGAACATATCACAACCTTTAGTCCTATACTCTTGAAACAAAGCTACTGTGTTTATCGTCCACACATTTACCAAAAGACCATTATCGTGATAGCGTTTTACTAAATTCGCCGTAAATTCCGGACCTACACAAACATCAATATCCGCACGATTGTTAATGCACCATTGCAAGTTCGATTCCATTGAATTAGCATAGCACAAAAGTTGTATTGTTGCCGTTGGGTAATTTGTACGAATAAACTCCAAACAGGGTTTCATCGAAGTTAGGAAAATAGCCTTTTCGAACATTCCTTTTGAGCGCACAACTTCGACCAATGCAGGAAGATTGGAACAATCGTTGCTGTTGATACCCGTAGCCCATTTCAGCTCTATCACAGGAAATACATCGTACTCTTTACAAATATCCAAATACTCCTCCAAAGTACAAATGGTAGCGGTATAGGTTTGCCCACCGCGCGTCTGCGATAGTTGAAGCGCCTTCAGTTGTGCCAATGTGCTGCTTGCCACATTTGCCGATGAATGACCGAAACGGCTCAAGTCATCATCATGGCAGCACACGAATTTTGTGTCACTCGTAACTTTAATGTCCGTTTCCAAACCATTATAACCGAATTGGGCACCTTTTCTGAAAGCCTCTTCTGTATTTTCCACGCCCCAATAGCTGCCTCTATGCCCTATTAAAACAGCTGCATTGAAGTTTTGGGAACAACACAACAAAATCATTAAAAATGCAAAAGTAATTTTTTTCATAATTATTGAATTTGAAGTTATTATTTACTTATCAACACCACCGCATAAGCCGCCATACCTTCTTCTTTGCCTACAAAACCAAGTTTTTCGGAAGTAGTTGCTTTGATGGAAATGTCATCGGTAGAAATGCCCATAACAAGTGCCAAAACAGCTTGCATCGACGTGATATGCGGATTAAGTTTCGGTTGCTCGGCACAAATAATGCAATCAATATTTTCTATGCTGTAGCCCGCTTCGCGAATAAGTTCCACGGTTTTTTTGAGCAAAATTTTGCTGTCAATATCCTTGTATTCAGTGTCTTTATCAGGAAAGTGAAAACCGATGTCGCGCATATTGGCGGCACCCAACAAAGCGTCGCAAACGGCGTGTATCAACACATCGGCATCGGAATGACCTTGCAAACCGAAAGGAGAATTAATGCGTACACCGCCCAACCAAAGCTCACGGCCTTGTACCAAGCGGTGTACATCGTAACCAAATCCAACGCGAATTTTCACTCCGTCTTTATATCTATTTTTTTATTTTTATTTGTCTTTGCCTCTATCAGCCAATGCTTTGATGCCATCAACATCAAATGACAAGGTGAAACGTAAGGTTTGGTCTAAAGGATTGTTTTGCGCCAAAGAGACCACATAACCGACATCCAATTTGAACGCCGACAAACGGAAACCTGCACCAAATGTAAAATACTTACGGTTACCTTTATTTTGACTTTCGTTAAAGTAGCCTGCACGACCAAAAAACTGCTCATTGTAAGCATATTCCAAACCGAGCGCCCACATAATTTCTTGCATCTCTTCTTTAAATCCGCCCGGAGCGTCGCAAAACGAATAGCCAAGACCTTTCATAACGCCAATTGCGCTATATTGCTTTTCGCTCATCGTCCATGTTGAAGGATCGTCAGGATTGAAACCTTCCGTAAATTTGGATTTACGTGACGGAATAAGAAGTTTATTAATGTCTGCATTGATAGCTAAACGGTTAAATTTATCAAATGGAACAAGGTACGACAGACCAAAACGCATATTGGTCGGCAAAAAGTTGCTCGTATTGTTTTTGTCGTACGAAATTTTTGTACCCAAGTTCGATAGGTTAAATCCGATACCCAGCAACGATTCGCCCGTTTTTATTTCGATAGGCAAATGATAGTAGAGATTTATGTCGGAAGCAAACGAATAGCCCGGATAATAGTCAGGGTCATTGCGCGCACTCAAATCTGAACAGATAAAACGAAACGCTACACCCATAGAAAAATTTTCAGCCAAAATACGCGAATAAGCCACATCGAAAGCCAATTCGTAAGGATTGACCGGAATAGGAATGGCTTCAGCCGACTCGCGCAGCAAAATTTCGCCCAACGAGAAGAAACGCAACGATGCGCTAACCGTTCCAGCTATTTTACTAATATTATAATAACCTGACAAATAAGCCAAATCAATGTCCGAAACTCCCAAACGGCGCAACCATGGCGTATAAGAGATGGCAAAACCCGCACTACTGTTCGCAAACGGATATTTTGAAGCATTCCAATGCTGTGAATGAATGTCCGGCAAGGTAGCAACACCTATGTCGCCCATACCACCCGCAACAGCATCGGGAGCAATGGAGAGAGACGGAACACCGGTAACTAATGGATTTAAGTAATTACTTTCATCGATAACAGGAGGGTCGCCTGCCGCTAATACTGACACACATGAAGCAAAAATAAGAACAACCGCTAAAAACTGTTTTTTCATACTAAATTATTTGATTAACTAATAGTCTTTTTTATACCGAACAATTAAACGCCCCTTATAGGTATTTATTGTCCTTTTATCATTAATTTAATTGTCTTGCTAATTTTTTCGCTGTGCGAAACCGACACTTCCATACGCACCAAATAGATGCCCGGACATACTACGCCATCACCACTACTCCACAAATCCCATTCCACTTCACTTTTGTTGGCATTGGTAATCAATATTTTGTCGGATTTCCAAATTGCGCGCCCCGATAAGTCGTACACCGTAGCCTGAATATCCAATGGCGCATCGGGACGGTCATGTTCATAAACAAAACGAACTTGACTAACTGCAGGATTCGGATAGGCATACATGTCGTACAAGCATGGTTGGAGACCTTTCACCACTTCAAAATTAAGAGAAATGGACGATGAATTGTTCTGCAAATCCCAAGCTCGGAACGTTAAAGTATGTTTGCCTTCGGGTATTTCCGTCAATTTGTAACGCACTTCGCCCTGCTGATAACTGCCAATGGTTGATTCGTAATAGTAATTGAGCGACCATTCTTTTAGAGGGTCATTGTCCAATTTCAGTATCATATCGTGACCGATGCCCGTTCCTATGGTATTAATACCGCTTTTATCGTATAACTGCGCTACAAAAAGCGGCGTTTCGTTCACTTTACCGCCCTGACGAAATTCCGGTGTATTTAAATAAGCCGTAATTTCAGGTCCAACATCATCGAACTCAAAATTGGGATTTTCGCCTCCGACAACAAAATTGGTAAAATTACCATTCGCCTCACTACCGGTAGTTTCATCAGCCGCATAATAGACAATGCGACCTGTGCCAAAGTTGTACCTAATATCCTTTGGTAACAAAAATTTAAAATTAAATTCGCCGTTAACAACATACGCTTTACCCTGAAAAATAGGATTTGGTCTGTCAAGATAAACATAAGGTCGTTTTTTTTCAGGATCGGGTTGATCGTTGTCTATAGTTGTTATCGTCTCTTCCTTATCAAATATACTAATATGTACAAAACCGTTAAAATCTTCAACTATTTGGCTATCAGCATTCTTTATATGACCCGCCAAATAGACTTCGTCCAACGCTTTCAACGTATCCAACACTCCCGACAAAGGATGAAAATTGATGCTGTCAGTCAGCACTTTATACGGACGTGGCGACACTAATTTGACAGCAGGGTCGCCCAACAATGAAAATGCCAACTTATTCGATTCGCCATTTCGAGCATTTTTAGCCAAGCGCATCACATCGCCCACGCTCCATTGCTCTCCGTTCGCATCTTTTTTCAGTAAAAAATTTATAAATTCCCTATTCAAATAATAGTTTGGTGCAGCGTGAACAGTACGCGTCGTGGTAAACAATCCATATGTACCACCGTGCGAATTGCGAAGTACCTGTTCGCCTCCAGTATCTTTAAAGTCATCGAAACGTGCAAAATCGCACGTCGCCGTTATCCAAAGCGAGAAACGGTCGTTGTACATATTTAACATGTCTTCGGCAGTCAGCAATTGCTCGTTAGTCCATCCATTGTAACCTCCGTGTCCCATAAAGTTCAACATCAACGTACCAAACTTAATGTAATTTTGGAAAATTTCCTTTGCCAAAGGATAACGTTCACCGCTTGCCGAAACCTCTTGTTGATAAGCATCTAAATAGAGTTTACGCACCAATATTTCGGGATAAAGGCGCGCCATGAGATTTGCCACACTGTCGGCATCCTTCATGTGCATATTGTCGTCGCCATCGTCGGCGACAAAAACAGCTTGATTTTTCCAATTGCCAAGAATTTTATTTTCACAATAACCAATTGTTTTATCCACAACAGCCTTTGCCTGTTCCAAAGAATAAACAGGGAAGCGTCCGACACCAATATCCAACCTGTCGTAAGCCAAATCGATACCTTCCGAATCGTCTAAAAAGCCGAAATAATCGTCCACTACAAACGACGATGTTTCAAACACCGAGTTAACACTTTGGAAAGTCAACAAACGGCGAATAGGTTTTTCTGCATACAAAATACCGCGGTTGTCAAAACTACCGTCGCCAAACAACAGCAAATAGCGTGGCATATCGGAGGGCGACACAGCCCTATCGTAAAACATTTTTACAAAACGTCGGTATGCGCTGGCATCGGGAGTACCCGAAGAAAATTCATTGAAAATAATCGAGCCGTCAACCACTACCACCGACATACCGTCAGCCTGACGATGGTATTCGGCTAAGCGTTGTGCTTCGCCCATAAAATCGACATTGGAAATGATAATCATGTCCGTTTGCGGCAGAGCGTGCAAATCCTGATTTGCAACAGCTCCAACAAACTCAGGAACAAAAAATTGTCCGTACGAAGGATTGACCGCTACAAATTCATTCAACGTATCGGTGGAAGCTACAAACGCCAAATCCTGCTCTACCCATTCAGTATACATTTGTATAATGTTGAACGGATTGGTAATGTTCCATACCTGAGTAGTTGCATTTGCATTCGAAAGTAAATAACGGTGTGTTTTTCTTTGTGCCAAATAATCGATATTACGGAAGAAAAGCGGAGCTTCGCCGACCATTTTCAATGCCCGTTTCACATTCAATTCGAAATAGTTCAGCCAACCACGCGCAGTTGGCTGGTTAAACGTAAGGTTTAAATTCAATTGATTGCCGACAGGCGAAGTAAAATAAGCAACCGAATTGGATGTTTTCGCAAATTCGTGAATGGCTGACCCTTCCAAAGGCGGAAGTGTGGCAGTGCAAATTTCAACATCGTTGGCATAGAGACGAAACGTAGAATAATAGTTCCAAAAGCGCGTGGCTACATCCAACACCACATACGCCGTCTCAGACAACATATTGGGAAACGGTGCCGTAAATTCGTAATAAGATTTTGAACCAAATTCTTCTCCGTAAAATTCGCGACCGGAATTAATGAGATTTACTAAATCTCTCTCGTGCACAAAATAGTCGGTAAAAGATGTAATATCACCATTTGAAGAGGTCAATGGGTCAGATTCGGGCACGATACGCTTGCCTGCTCCGCCGTCAGTAGTAAGGAAATAATAACCGGCATTGGAATAGACATTTTGGCGGTGACGAAAACGACCGTATTGGTACGACCAAGCCGTAGGACCTTTACCATAAAACAGAATAAAATCGCCTTCGTTAAAAACATTGTCGGCACCTTTTTCCATGTAAATCGGAACTTCGGGAAGGTCGTCAATGTACGGTTTGCGGAAATCTTCATCTATCATATTACCGCCATAGCCATACACTTTTATATTTTCGGAAGCCATGCCGATAGACGCTAATTCTTCGTAAGTTATTTTATAGATGCCCGTTTTGTTCACTTTAATTTTTTGCCATGTGCCGTTGCGTAAAACGGAATGCGCGGCATAACGGTCTGCCGGTAAAGCAGCAGCCGATTTTTGGATTGTATTCGTATGTTTTACTTCAAACGATTTTAATTTTTTAAATCCACCGTCGGTAGCCACAAATGGCAGCAAAGACAACAGTGTTGACGAAACTTTGCGTTCCGTAACCGTGCGCACTTTGAAGAGCAACGTTTCGGGAATATGTTCTACACGTTGCTTCAAAAAAAGCGTTTCTTCGGTCGTGCAAGCCTCATACACAGGATTGATAACTTCAAGACCGACTATTTCTGACACGGACAAGTTCCACCAAGGCAGCCCCGTTGCGTCAGGATAAAAAGCACCGTCGAAAGTCGGCACTTTTTGGTCATCGTTCTCCATATTCCATTTTTGCGGTGCTCGCCAAGTCAGTTGATAACTTTCGGCAAATCCCAACAACGGGAACAGCAATACTATTAGCAAATGGATTTTTTTCATGGCTCTATATAATAAAGTGCAAAGGTAATAAAAAACCGTTATCAATTATTCATTTGACATAAAAATCGAACATTAGTTTATTTTCCAAGAATCCTTGCAAGTGGTCGTTGATGGACACCTTTCCCACACCCGAAGGCGTTCCGGTATAAATCAAATCGCCCATTTTCAGGGTAAAAAAGCGACTAATGTAGGCAATCAGTGCATTAAAATCGAAAATCATTTGCGATGTATTACCGCGTTGCACCTCTTTACCGTTGAGTAAAAGATTAAAATTCAATGCTTTAGGATTACTAAAAGTCTCTAACGGAACAAATTCACTGATAACCGCAGAGCCATCGAACGCTTTTGAAATTTCCCATGGTCCGCCAATTGCTTTTTGCCTGTTTTGCAAGTCGCGCGCCGTAAAATCTACTCCCAAAGCCACTGCATCATAGTAACGGTCGGCAAATTTTTCGGCAATATTTTTGCCCAAACGACAAATTCTCAGCACCACTTCCGTTTCATAGTGAACTTCGTGCGAAAAATCGGGAATATAAAACGGTCGGTTATTCCTAAGCAATGCGGTGTCGGGCTTCATAAAAACAGTCGGTTCGGAAGCACACTGATGTTCCATCTCTTTGTTGTGCAAAGGATAATTCCAGCCTACAGCAAAAATTTTCATACATCTTCGTGTTTTTCGGTTTCCAACTCTTCTTTCAAACGATTGAAAATTAATGCTAAATGAGCGTACATTGATGTATTTTGCACTACAATATTTTCGGGTACACGGATGCGAAACGGCGTAAAATTCCAAATGGCGCGGATGCCTCCGGCAATCATTACATCAGCTACTTCCTGAGCATTATCAACCGGCACCGTCAGTACGCCGATATGTACATTCATCTGCTTTTGCAACGACATAAAATGATTGACGTGATGAATAGGAATTCGATTGATTTGCGTTCCTACTAACTCGTGTTTAACATCGAAAGCTGCCAAAATTTTAAGCCCGTACTGCAATAAACCGTGGTCGTGGAGCAGAGACGAACCCAAACTGCCTACACCAAACAAAAACGCTTCGTGCTGGTTGGCAAATCCCAAAAAATGGTTCAACGCAAAAATGAGTTCGTCCACATCGTAGCCGACACGCGTTTTTCCGGAAATGGTAACGTACGAAAAATCTTTCGCCACCAACGAAGCTTCAATGCCTATTTTTTTCGCTATTTGCGTGGACGACAGAAACTTAACCCCCTGACGTTTAGCCAACTGAGCGTAAGCCAAATACCACGGAAGACGCCGCAAAGCAGGTTCCGGTATTTTTAAAAATATATCAGGCATTCTTTCGCAATTTATACAAACATTAAACGTACGAAGGTACAAAAAATTTTGTTCCGACCATATTTTATCCTTAACTTTGTAAAATAAAAGCAGACTTTTTATGGCAAAATTAGATTGGAAAGAACGTCTAAACATTGTCTATTCCACCAACCCCGATTTTCAATACGAAAAAGCGGAACTGGAAGATGTTGAAACATTGCCGCCAAATCGGCAAATGCTGAAACTACAATTGGACAAACGCAACCGCGGCGGCAAGTCGGTTACACTCGTAACCGGTTTTGTGGGTACCGCAAACGATTTAAAAGAGTTGGGTAAGACGCTTAAAACAAAATGTGGCGTAGGTGGCTCGGTAAAAGACGGCGAAATTCTCATACAAGGCGACTTCCGCACCAAAATAGAGACTGTTCTCACCAAAATGGGCTACAAATGCAAACGCATAGGCGGATAAAAAAGTCGGACACAAAATTTCATTTAACGTATGGTTACTTGCGTAGCACCAAAACCGTATTGTTGGAACGAAGCGTCCTGAAAATAGCAAGTGCGGTAGGACGTTTTCAAAACCTTTTCAATCTCTTTGCGCAATACACCTTCACCTTTTCCGTGAATAAAAACAATTTTTTGACCTCTCTTTTTAAGGTTGGCACGCATCACTTCGTTGAACTTGCCCAATTGCACTTGTAACATATCAAAATTGCTCATACCGACCGTAGAATCGACTAATTGGTTGATATGTAAATCAACTTCGATGACCGTATTTTTATTGACTTTCGCAGGGAAACGTTTTTTGGGCTCAACCCGCTCTTTTTGCGCCAACGCCGACTTCAGTTCAGCTTCCACAATGCGGTAATCTTCCGCCACGCCGTCGTTTTCGATAATGGGCAGCAACCATGCTTTTTTGTCGAAATAATCGTTTTCCGTAAAACTGTGAAGTTTGTAAAATTTGGTCGGGTCAATAGTCAAAACAGTATCAATAACGGGTTTTACGGTAAATGATTTGTTCTTTTTGTACGCTATTGCCTGAAAACGAATTGATGTAAAAGCGTTTACGTCCTCTTTTTCCACAGTTTCCAGCCACAGTTTTGTTTGTGGTTCTACCACGCCATTTTCTTTCAGTTCCAATTCATCTTCACCGCGAAAAAAATTGAAAGACAAGTAATAATTGCTCGAATTGACCAAATAACACTCTGTTTTGGTGGTTTGCATCTGTTTCAAATCGTCGGGCACTAAAGCCAAATAAACCGACAGAGCTTCACCTTCTTTAGTTTCCTCCGATTCGTCAAATTCGTAAACGGGCGTTTCTTGAACAGGCTCATTTTCAATAACTTGTTCGGGAATAGTTTTATCCTCTGTCGGAAAATTATATTGATTTACCGTATTGACCACCACTACTTCATTCGCCAACACCGGTGTTTCAAAACCGTCCGACTCTAACACATAAACCAAATTTTTCTGAATTTTGCTTATCACACCTCCGCCAACAGCATTAAGGTAGCGGACTTTATCACCAATTTTTACCATCTCTTTATCAGTTTTTCAATCTTTGCAATTGCTTAAAAAGCGTTTATTTGCATCACACAAAAGTAGTGCTAATTTTTCAAACAACAATAATAAAACGATTAAGCTCTGTACATCATTATATTAAAGGAAAAAGCTCTTTTTGCAATTTATCAAAAGAAACATTCGGCTTCTTTCAAAAAAATCCATTAATTTTGACACCCGTAAAAAAGAAGCGATGATACCCGAAGAAATACCTATCAGCAACTACGATTACCCACTACCCGACAGCCGCATAGCCAAATTTCCACTTCGGCAACGCGATGCTTCAAAATTACTTATTTGGAATAAAGGCAGCATTTCCGAACGCCATTTTTACGACATTCCCGAACTTTTAGATTCCAACGATTTGTTGGTTTACAACAACACGCGCGTTATTCAAGCTCGCCTTGTTTTCTACAAATCAACCGGCGCGCGAATTGAAATATTTTGTTTAGAACCACACACGCCCAACGACTATCAGTTGATTTTTCAAACTACTCGCCAATGCGTATGGACGTGCCTTGTAGGTAATCTAAAAAAATGGAAAAATGGCAAACTTACCAACTCTGTCAGCATCAATGAGGAAACGACTACCATAGAGATAGAACGCCTGCACACTGAAAATGAAATGTCGCACCAAATAGCTTTCACGTGGAACAACGACAATGCCACTTTTGCCGATATACTCGAACAATTGGGCGAATTGCCGATACCGCCCTACCTCAACCGCAAAACGGAAGAATCGGACAAAACTACCTACCAAACAGTCTATTCCAAAATAAAAGGGTCGGTAGCCGCCCCCACAGCAGGTTTGCACTTTACACAAGATGTGCTGGACAAAATTGCCGCTAAAAGTATTGAACGCGAAGAAATTACACTGCACGTCGGCGCAGGAACATTCAAACCTGTAAAATCGGCTGTTATCGGTCAGCACGAAATGCATACCGAATTTTTTTCAATACGTAAAAGTTCACTTGAACGCATTATCGCCAATTTGGGACACATTGCTGCCGTAGGCACCACTTCGGTACGCACTTTGGAAAGCCTCTATTACTTGGGGTGTAATCTCCACAACAAAAAAACGGACTTTTGCGTTGCACAATGGCAACCTTACAAAGAATTGAACACGCTAACCGCCCAAGAAGCTTTACAGGAAATTGCCGACTACATGGCAAAAAACAATCTCACTTACATCAATGCTGCAACGCAAATCATCATTGCCCCGGGATTTCAGTTTCGTATTGTCAATAAAATGATTACTAATTTTCACCAACCCAAAAGCACTCTTTTACTGCTGATTTCTGCCTTTGTTGAAAGCGATAATTGGAAAAACATTTACCGCTACGCTCTTGATAACGAATTTCGCTTTCTCAGTTACGGCGACAGTTCGTTGCTGATAAAATAACACAGTTACAGCACACAACAAAAAGAGGATGCCTTTTTCAAGCATCCTCTTTTTATAAGGTTTGTCTGACTAAACTTATTAGTTAATTGCGTTTGCCAAATCAGCACCGGCTTTAAATTTAGCAACTTTTTTAGCTGCAATGGTAATTGGTTTCTTTGTTGCGGGGTTGATACCTTTGCGTGCGCTACGTTTTGCAACAGAAAATGTACCGAAGCCTACCAAGCTAACTTTATCACCAGCTGCAAGAGCCTTAACGATACTTGCTGTAACAGCTTCAAGAGCTTTTTTAGAATCTACTTTGCTAAGACCAGCTTTCTCAGCAATCGCATTAATTAAATCTGCTTTGTTCATAATTAAAAAGATTTGGGGTTAAAAAAAAATATTTGAAATACTCCGACAAAAATAAACCAAATATTTGTGTGAAACAAATTTTTGAAACATTTTTTTGCACAAAAACAAAAAAAAAATGTATTTTCAGACAAAAATTGCATTTTAACGCTCTTTTTTGCCTATTTTTGCACAAAATTTCAGCTTAAATGAGTTCAAATCGATTTTCTACCTTCTTCAAAGAGTATCCGACAGTGGCAAATCTCATTGCCATAAACCTGATTTTTTGGTGTGCAAGCATTTTTTTACCCGAGAAAACAGGTTTCGATGTCGTAAAATTTCTAGGAATGCACTATTGGAGCTCCGATTTATTCAATCCGTTGCAGATGATTTCATATATGTTTCTGCATAATACCGGCTCTTTTGCGCATCTGTTTTTTAATATGTTCGGCGTGTATATGTTCGGTCGAATTTTGGAACAAGTATGGGGAACGAAAAAATTTTTGTTCTATTACTTGCTGACAGGCTTCGGAGCTGCCATTATACAACAATTATTCTGGACAATTGATTTAGCGGGCGTTACTTCGGCTTTAAACACAGCCATTGCCACCAATTCGGGCAAAACACTCGTTCCGTTTCAGCACCTGTTTCAGCGATGGTTTACTGGCGATATTAGCCAAATTACGGCAATTGATGCTATTTGGCTGAAAGAAATGTTACTCAACGCTCCTGTTACTATAGGTGCTTCAGGGGCTTTATTCGGGCTGCTTTTGGCTTTCGGCTGGATGTTTCCCGACATCAAACTCTTTGTTTTGTTTATTCCCGTGCCCATAAGAGCACGCATTTTCGTTATTATCTACGGTGTGGCAGAACTCTTTTTGGGAGTGGCTAACTTCAGCGGCGACAATGTGGCGCACTTCGCACACCTCGGCGGCATGTTTTTTGGTGTTTTAATTCTTTTATACTGGAAAAAGAAAGGACGTTTATTTTCACAATCATGAGCCAATTTTTTAATTTCATACACAACAAATACCAAAACGGCACAACTCTCATTAGATTGATTTTCATTAATGTAGGTGTGTTTCTGCTCATTCGCATAGCCTTCATTGTGCTTCAACTTTTCAACCTTTCCGGTGACCATTTTTTGCACTACATTGAAATGCCGGCTGCACTAAACACGTTTATTAAACAACCGTGGAGTGTAATTAGCTATATGTTTTTGCATTACGATTTTTTTCACCTTTTCTTTAATATGTTATGCCTCTATTGGTTTGGAAAATTCTTTTTGGATAGTTTTTCGCAAAAACAGTTGGTAGGCGTTTACCTTTGGGGAGGCATTGCGGGAACAGCCGTTTACTTTGCGGCTTACAATCTGTTTCCGCTATTTGCCAATAGAGTAGCAACTTCGTACCTTTTAGGAGCTTCGGCTTCGGTAATGGCAATTTTGGTTGTAGCGGCAATAGCTACGCCCAATGCCACCATACGGTTAATTTTTATTGGTGATGTAAAATTAAAATATATTGCTATTATCACCTTTTTATTGAGTGCATTCGGGACAACATCGAGTAATGCCGGCGGCGAATTTGCCCATATCGGCGGAGCATTGATGGGTTACATCTACGCCCGACTACTCTATCGTGGCAACGATTTAACGCAACCGGTAACGCGTGTCATCAATTGGTTTGCCAACTTGTTTAAACCCAAACCAAAAATGCGCAAAATAAAATTTTCGAAAAAACCGAAATCGGATGCCGAATACAATTACGAAAAGAAACAGGCAGAAAAAAATATCGATATCATTTTGGACAAAATAAAAAAGAGCGGTTATCAAAGTCTTACCGACGAAGAGAAACAACAACTATTTAACCAAAGTAAAAAAATGTAATTCAACCATGTTCCGCAGCGCCATCAAATATTTGGCTTTACTCATCAACCTATTCTTTTCGTTGATGTACATTTTCGGATTGCTGGCAGCCGTAGTACCATCCAATAAGTTTGTGTGGTTCAGCTATTTCGGACTTTTTTTTCCGTTACTCGTACTTATTCAATTAGGTTTCGGCATTTTTTGGTTGTTCCGCCGCCACAAATGGTATTGTCTCATCTCTTTTGGATTGTTAATCCTAACATTGCCGGCAGTAAATAGAGTTTTTTCCGTTCCACTCCGACAGAAGACCGCAGTAGCTCAACGCCCAACGCTTAAACTGCTCACTTACAACATTTCCATATTCAGCGGCGAAAAAAAATATAAGGAAATCATGCGCTTGATAGAAGAACAAGATGCCGATATTGTTTGCCTACAAGAGTTCGGTTTTTACAACCGAAACAGCCGTTTGAATGAAAAAGATATTTTAACCCGATTTTACATTAAATATCCCTATAGACATTTGTGGTACAAAAATCAACGCGGCGATATGTCGTGGGGAGTGGCTACGTTTTCAAAATATCCCATTATAAAAAAGCGCAAAGTGAACTACGCATCAGCCTATAACGTCAGCATCTATTCCGACATTGTGATAGACGACGATACTCTGCGCCTTTTCAATAACCATTTAGAATCGAACAAATTTACCTTGGGCGATGTGAAACGCTACAAAGAACTGTCGGACAATTTTAACAGCGAAAAGCTGCGTTCCGTTACCGAAAAAATGTCCACTAAACTCAGTTCCGCTTACCGTGTTCGTGCAAAACAGGCACAAATTATCGCCAAAGAGATAGCTCAATCACCTTATCCTGTAGTGGCGTGTGGCGACTTTAACGACGTACCGCAATCGTACGCTTACCACACCATAGCAAAAAACATGACGGATATTATTATCGCAACCAAATGGGGCTACCACTATACATTTCATAGCAATGGCATACTGGTAAACATTGACCATGTGTTAGCGAGCAAAAATCGGATAATTCCCTTATCAAGTAACATTATCCATATCGATTACTCCGACCATTACCCTGTTTTAGCGGAATTTCAGATAAAACATTAACAAAAGGTACAAATATAACAAAAGCGGAATGGATATATTATCACATTCCGCCTGTTTTTAATTGTTTAATTTACAAATCGTTATTCTAAAGCGCGTTTTAGCGCATCTCTCATATCTCGTGCATAATAGAAAGTCAGACCTTTGAGGTACAATTCTTTAATTTCTTCTACGTCTTTTCGATTTTCTTCGCACAAGATAATCTGCTTGATACCGGCACGTTTTGCTGCCAAAATCTTCTCTTTTATTCCGCCTACAGGCAAAAGTTTTCCGCGCAATGTTATTTCGCCGGTCATAGCCAAACTTTTCTGCACTTTGCGTTTGGTAAAAGCTGAAGTTAAAGCCGTTAGCATCGTTATTCCCGCCGACGGTCCATCTTTTGGAATGGCTCCTTCCGGCACATGAACATGCACATTGTATTCGTCGAACATACTTTCAGGAATACCCCACTCTTCGGCATGAGCATGCAAATATTCAAGCGCAATCACTGCCGATTCTTTCATCACTTCGCCTAAATTTCCCGTCAAAGTCAGTTTCGGTGTTTTGCTTTTGCTCAAACTTGACTCGATGAAAAGAATTTCACCGCCGACTTTTGTCCAAGCTAATCCGGTAACGACGCCAATTTCGCCTTTACCTTCATATTTATCTTTTTCATAAGAGCTGACTCCTAAATATTCTGTGAGGTCTTCCGCCTTTATGGTGCGATTATACTCCTCGCCGGCAGCTATTTTGCGCGCTACTTTGCGCATAATTTTCGCCAATACGCGGTCTAATTCACGCACACCCGACTCACGCGTATAGTTTTCGATAATTTTTTCTATTGCTGTCTTGGAAAATTTCAAATCTTTTTTAGAGATACCATGATTTTCCAACTGTTTCGGGATAAGATAGTGTGAAGCTATTTCGCGTTTTTCTTCCAAAATATAGCCACTCACCTCTATCAATTCCATTCTGTCCAAAAGTGGTCTCGAAATGGTGTTCAGACTGTTGGCTGTGGCAATAAACAACACTTTTGACAAATCGTAATCGACATCAAGGAAATTGTCGTGGAAAGTGCTATTTTGCTCAGGGTCAAGCACTTCAAGCAGAGCCGATGCGGGATCGCCTTTGTAATCGGAACTGACTTTATCAATTTCGTCCAACACAAAAACAGGATTGGAAACTCCTACTTTATTCAGATTTTGTATGATGCGTCCGGGCATAGCACCGATATAAGTGCGCCGATGACCCCGTATTTCGGCTTCATCGTGCAATCCGCCCAGTGACATACGGATATATTTACGATTGAGCGTTTCGGCAATGGATTTTCCTAACGACGTTTTACCAACCCCCGGAGGTCCGTACAGACACAAAATAGGAGCTTTCAGGTCACCTTTAAGTTTTAAAACTGCCAAATGTTCTATAATGCGTTCCTTGACTTTTTCCATGCCAAAATGGTCTCTGTCAAGAATTTGTTGCGCCTTTTTTATGTCGAAATTATCCTTAGTATATTCGTTCCACGGCAAATTGACCAATGTTTCAAGATAATTCATCTGTACCGAATAATCGGGTGAGTGCGGATGTGTGCGTTCCAACTTTTTTACCTCTTTTTCAAATAAATCCGCTACTTTTTTATCCCATTTTTTCTTTTTCGCTTTAGCGCGCAATTCCTTAACATCCGAAGCATCGTTGCCCAACTCCTCTTGAATAGTTTTAATCTGTTGGTGCAAATAGTATTCGCGCTGCTGTTGGTCAATATCCAAACGTGCTTTCGATTGTATGGACGCTTTTATTTCCAGCAACTGCGATTCACGGTTGAGCAAATCCAGCAATTGATAACCGCGTTCCTTCACATCGTCTATTTCGAGCAGATGTTCCTTGTCGTTCAGTTTAAAGCCAAAATTGGCACAAATAAAATTGATAAGCGACATCGGCTGGTCGATATTGCGCACGGCAAACGACGCTTCATCAGGCATAGAACCGGAGTTTTTGATAATTTTTAGCGCCAACTCCTTGATAGCTTCAAACAATGCCGTAAAAATTTTATCGTCAGGTGTGGGAACAATATCATTCACAAAAAGCACTTTGGCTGACATTGCCGGCGAAGTGGTTACCATTTGGCTGATTCGTGCACGTTTTTTACCGTGTACAATAGCCGTTATCGAACCGTCGGGCATCTCCAATATGCGGATAATGCTGGCAACCGTTCCTATCGGGAAAAGGTCGGATTCATTCGGATTTTCCACTCTATTGTCGCGCTGAGTTGCCACAAATATTTCGAGACCGTTATTGTAAGCTTCGCGAATGGTTTTCAACGATTTTTTTCGTCCTACGGAAACAGGCATCACCACCGTAGGGAAAAGCACCATATTGCGCAAAGGCAACACCAATAATTCATCACCGTCTTTGGCGTTAGGTTCTTCCTTGCCATCTTCCTCAGAAATCAACGGAATAAAGTTGCTGCTTATCTCTTCCGAATCGTCTTCTCTAAAAATATCTTTAATGTTAAATTTCATAATCAGTTTTTATTCATCTTTGTCATTTACCTACCAAATAGTATGCCGTATTGGCTGAACTGACATTTTGTCAAACTTTTCAAAAAAAGCAATTGCAAAATTACACTATTTTCCTCAATTTAGAGCAGTTTAAATGCTCCGACAAAAAAAATAACTAAATTGCTCTTTTCCAATAGAAATATTTGTATCTTTGTTTTTTGATATGGGAAGCCAAGACGATATATATATGTTGCGCTGCCTACAATTGGCATCGAACGGCATTTCGGACACTGCCCCCAATCCTATGGTGGGCTGCGTTATTGTACACAATGACACCATTATCGGCGAAGGCTATCACCAACGTTGCGGCTTTCCGCACGCTGAAGTGAACGCTATTAACAGCGTAAAAGCAGAAAACGAATCTCTTTTGCCCGAATCTACACTGTATGTCAATTTGGAACCCTGTTCGCACTACGGGAAAACGCCGCCATGCAGCCAATTAATTATCACAAAAAAAATAAAACGTGTGGTAATTGGCATGAGCGACCCCAACGAAAAAGTGAACGGAAACGGTATAGAACAGCTACGCAAAGCAGGAATTGACGTTACGGTAGGCGTTTTGGAACAACAATGTCGGCAATTAAACAGACGTTTTATCACGTTCCAAACAAAAAAACGCCCCTATGTGATACTAAAATGGGCACAAACCGCTGACGGCATGATAGATGCCCTGCGCACCGATGCTTCAACACCCCCGATACGCATTTCGAACGACTTTACAAAAAAGACAAATCACCAATTGCGCACACAAGAAGCTGCCATTTTGGTCGGTACGCGCACCGCTTTATTGGACAATCCGCACCTAACTGTTAGAAAATGGGTAGGACGAAATCCGGTACGAATTTGCATTGACAGGACGCTTAAACTGCCCACCGACAGCCACTTAATGGACGACTCCACTCCGACACTTATCTTTACCGAAAAACAGTGCGCCAATCTCACACATACGGAATTTATACAAACCGACTTCACAAACAATCTCGCACAACAAATTTTAGACGAACTCTATCGACGACAACTGACATCGATGATTGTGGAAGGCGGCACAAAAACGCTACAACTGTTTATTGACAGTGATTTATGGGATGAATGTCGCATAGAAACAGGAGCGATGCGACTCAATGCTGACGGCATAAAAGCGCCCGAAATAAAAATGAAAGTAACAGATATACATTTTTACGGACAACAAAAAATAGAAATAGGAATACCGCTATAAAATGATTTGGACAGCTTCAGATATTATCTATTGGGTAGCCGTGGCTTTCATTATCTATATGATTGTATCGGTCATCGGCGTTATTTTGCTTGAAAACCGCAATCCGCTCAATTCGCTTACTTGGATTCTTATTTTGATTTTACTTCCTGTTATCGGGCTGATACTCTACTTTTTTCTGGGACAAAATTTCCGCCGTAAAAAAATCATTCCCAAACGCAGCATCAAAAAAATAGCCGTACAACCCATCGACGAAACTATTAACGCCGACATCGTCTTTCCGGAAGAGACAAAAAAAATAATACGCCTGTTTAAAAACAACAGCAAGACTCCGCTTTACGAAATTTCCAAGATAGAAATACATACTACCGGCAAAGAGACGTTCGACGCTCTACTGAAAGATATCGAAAATGCCACAAACCACATTCACATAGAGTTTTACATTATCGAAGATGATGAATTGGGAAGTCATTTGCGCAATTTGCTCATGCAAAAAGCCCAACAAGGCGTGCGCGTTCGTGTCATCTACGACTATGTGGGCGGTTGGAAACTTAAGAAAAAACATATCCGTTCGATGATAAAAGCCGGTGTCTATATCCGACCATTCCTACCCGTTCACCCCAGCATCGGATTTAGCAAAATAAATTACCGCAACCATCGAAAATTGGTTGTTATCGACGGGAAAATAGGCTATACCGGCGGTATTAATGTCGCCGACCGCTACCTGAAAGGTAACCAATTGGGAATGTGGCGCGACACTCAGGTACGCTTGGAAGGCACTATTGTTTACGGTATGCAAAACGCATTTTTAGTTGATTGGTATTTTGTTGATAACAAGCCTATTAAAGCAAAAAAATATTATCCCGATATTCCTCAAAACAACAACGGAAAATATGGTCAAGTTGTTACTTCCGGACCCGACACAGATTGGGAAAACATTATGCAAGGCATTGTTACCATGATAAATAACGCACAAGAATACATTTACATTCATACGCCGTATTTTTTACCGACTGAAAGCGTACAGACAGCACTTGAAACGGCAGCTTTAAGCGGTGTTGACGTGCGCCTGATGCTTCCCGAAAAATCAGACGTAAAATTGGTGTCTCTCGCCAGCCAATCGTATTTACAACATTTGATAGAAGCCAACGTACGCGTATATTTCTACCAAAACAATTTTTTACATAGTAAAGCCATTGTCGTTGATAACCAAATTTCGACCATTGGCTCTGCCAATATGGACATTCGCAGTTACGAACAAAACTTTGAGTTGAACGTGTTTATTTACGACCAAGATACCGCCAAGCAACTCAAGCGATTTTTCAAAAAAGATTTGAAATTATGCCGCGAACTCAAACTTAATTCGTGGAAAAAACGCAAAAAATCGAAAAAAATAGCTGAATCGTTGGCACGATTGTTTAGTCCCATTTTGTAGGTTGCTCAATTTCGCACATCAGACGTTTTTTTGTAACTTTGCGCCAAATTATTCCCACTATACTAATGGAACAAAACAAACTTTTATCCCGCCTCGAAGGTCTGGTCAATCGCTTCAAAGAAATATCTACGCTCATAACCGACCCATCGGTTATCGCCGATATGCAACGCTTCGTAAGGCTCAACAAAGAATATACACATTTGGGGAAAATTGTTGCCAAACGCAACGAGTATCACCTTTTATTGAGCAACCTGAAAGAAGCAAAAACCATTTTGGAAACCGAAAACGACCCAGAAATGCGTGAAATGGCGAAATCCGAAATAGAGGAAATTGAGACAAAAATTGAACCTTTGGAAGAAGAGATAAAAATTTTACTCATTCCTGCCGACCCTGAAGATGAAAAAAACGCTACCGTAGAAATAAGAAGCGGCACAGGTGGCGACGAAGCTGCCATTTTCGCCGGCGATTTGTTTAAAATGTACAGCCGTTACTGCGAAAATAAAGGTTGGAAAACCGAAATTACCATTATCAGCGAAGGCACATCGGGCGGCTACAAAGAAATTGCCTTTAAAGTTAGTGGCGACAACGTTTATGGCACGCTAAAATACGAAAGCGGCGTACATCGTGTTCAGCGCGTACCGCAAACGGAAACGCAGGGGCGCGTTCACACTTCAGCGGCTACTGTGGCTGTGTTGCCGGAAGCAGAAGAGGTGGATGTAGAAATAAATCCTGCCGATTTGGAGTTTCAAACTGCACGTTCGAGCGGCGCAGGAGGTCAAAATGTCAATAAAGTAGAAACAAAAGTGCAACTCACCCACAAGCCCACCGGCATTATGGTGCAGTGTCAAGTGGCACGTTCGCAACTTAAAAATAAGGAAATGGCACTGCAAATGCTACGCAACAAACTTTACGACATCAAATTGCAAGAACAGCTCTCCACCATCACATCAAAACGCCGCACAATGGTTTCGACAGGCGACCGGTCGGCAAAAATACGCACTTACAACTATCCGCAAGGACGCATCACCGACCACCGCATCAACTACACTACTTATAATTTATCTGCTTTTATGAACGGCGATATACAAGATTGTATCAATCATCTGATAGTGGCAGAAAACGCCGAAAAGCTGAAAGAAGGCGAACTCTAAAAAAATACGGGACATCTTTTGATGTCCCGTATTTTTATTATGCGTTTACTTTTTAATAAGATATTCGGCTATTTGCACGGCATTGAGTGCGGCACCTTTTTTAATTTGATCGCCTACACACCAAAATGTCAAACCGTTAGGATTAGCTAAATCCTGACGAATACGCCCTACATAAACGGGATTTTTTCCTGCGACGAACAATGGCATCGGATATTCTTTTTTCTCGGGATTATCCAAAAGCACAATACCTTCGGCAGACTCGAATGCTTTGCGCGCCATTTCTACCGTTATCGGCTTTTCAGTTTCCACCCAAACGCTTTCCGAATGGGCACGCAACGACGGTACACGCACGCACGTAGCACTCACTTCTACATCGGAATGCATTATTTTTCGCGTTTCGTGGTACATTTTCATTTCCTCTTTTGTGTAGCCGTTTTCGGTGAACACATCAATTTGCGGAATAAGATTGTAAGCCAACTGATAGGCAAATTTATTTACCGTAACAGGTTTATTATTAATAATTTCGTAATATTGTTGTTCCAATTCTGCCATAGCTGCTGCTCCTGCACCGCTGGCGGCTTGATAAGTGGAAACGTGCACACGCTTAATATGCGACAAATCTTCGATAGGCTTCAAAGCTACTACCATTTGCGTGGTCGTGCAGTTGGGATTGGCAATGATGCCGCGCGGACACAATTTTGCATCTTCGGCGTTCACTTCCGGCACTACCAGCGGAACGTCTTTATCCATACGAAATGCGCTGGAATTGTCAATCATAAGGGCACCATAGCGGGTAATATCTTCGGCATATTCTTTGGACACAGAAGCACCCGCCGACGTAAATACAATATTCATACCCTTAAAACAATCGCCATGGCGCAACTCTTGCACCACATACGTTTTGCCGCAAAACGTATATTCTGTTCCCGCACTGCGAGACGACCCGAACAGCGTCAATTGTTCTATAGGAAACTTACGCTCTTCCAATACTTTTAAAAACTCTTGTCCTACGGCACCACTAGCGCCCACTATTGCTACATTCATATATTTATCAATTAATGTTATTGTTCGTTTTATCTTTTTATCTTATCTTTACACCCATAAAAAAACAGTCGCAAAATTACAATATTTTACCTAATAAATAAACTTTTGTAATGAAAAGAATTTTATTTTTTCTCATTTTTTCATTTCCGACCCTAATTTTTGCACAATTTACGGAAAATTTTCTCGACGGCAACCTTACGGAAAATCCTCAATGGTTCGGCACAATTGACAAATTTACTATCATAAACGGCAGTCTGCAACTCAACGACTCTTCGGCAAGCGGCACCGCTAATAAAGCCTACCTCGCCACAGCATCGGAAGCGATTGAAAACGCAGAATGGCAATTGTCAGCAACCGTAAGAACCAACTTAACATCAGGCAATTACATACGTTTTTATGTGTGTTCAAACAACGCGAACTTTACCGAAAACCTGCAAGGCTATTTCGTAATGGTCGGTGGCACGGCTAAAGAATTTGCACTCTACCGACAGGACGGCACAACTAACACAAAAATTATTGACGGAACAGACGGACGCGCAAGCAGCGAACTACCTATGCACTTTCAAATTAAGCTGACACGCAACGATAACGGATTTTGGCAACTTTTTTCCAAAGTCGGCGAAGAGCCGGATTTTGTGCAAGAAGGCGAAGTTACGGACAAAACGCATCCACAATCCTCATATTCAGGAATTTACATTTATTATTCCTCTTCTAACAAATATAATTTCCAAATTCACAGTATTTCAGCTACAGGCGATGCCTATACGCTAAAAATTCAGCAAATCAACCGACACGACATCGTTTTTTCGGAAATTATGGCTGACCCCGACCCTGTTGTCGGACTTCCCAATGCCGAATATGTAGAACTGTACAACCGCACCGATTCAGCTATTGACCTGTCGGGGTGGACGTTGGGAGTGGGCGATAAAACTGCTATTATAAAGGATGGCAACCTTCCCGCAAACGGTTTTTTACTGTTATGTTCAGAAAGTAACGCTCCGCTATTCGGTGTCGATTGTGCCCAAATGGCTTCGTTTCCTGCGCTTGTCAACAGCGGGCAACTTTTAACGCTCTACGACCGACAAAAAAATGTGGTTTCGTGGGTCAATTATTCCGACAAATGGTACGGCAATGATGCTTTCAAAAAAGACGGTGGCTGGTCGTTGGAACGCATTGATAACGACAACCTTAATGTTGACGAGCAAAATTGGACACCCTCCGTTGCGCCTTTGGGTGGAACGCCTTGCGCTGCCAATTCGGTAGCCGAAAAAATGGACGATTATACGCCTCCAAAACTTCTCTCCACAGAATATCTTTCACCAAAATCGCTACGATTGCATTTCAATAAAGAGATGAATTACAACAGTTTACAAAATAGCTCCAACTATACAAGCGACCAAATCGACATTGTAAAAGCAACAGCCGTAGAGCCTAAATGCGATGCCGTAGAGCTGACTTTTGACCGCGATTTGACTGAAAACGAAATTGTGAGCATTAACATTGACCATTTGTTGTGTATTTCTAACTTTCCTTTTACTTCCACTACCCGTTTCGCCATTCCACAACAAATTGAAGCACAAGATATTATCATTAACGAAATACTGTTCAATCCGGTAGGTGACGGCGAAGATTATGTGGAAATTTACAACCGCTCGAATAAAACCGTCAACCTTGCGCAACTCTTTTTAACCAGACGAAAAGGCGATTTTTTAGACACAAAAATAGCCGTATCGGACAAAGCTGCGCTGTTTTTTCCGCACAGCCATTTGGCATTAACTCCCTCACCGACTACCGTTTGCGCACAGTTTCAATGCAACGACACTTGCGCTTTGTGGACAACCAATCTGCCATCGTTGCCCGACGATAAAGGCAACATAATCGTTACGCTGAACGACGGCACCATTATTGACGAATTCAGCTATTCCGAAAAAATGCATCACGTTTTGCTCTACAACTACGAAGGCGTGTCGCTGGAACGAATAAATCCCGACATGGTAGCCAACAATCCTAAAAGTTGGCACTCGGCTTCTCTGGAATGCGGTTACGGAACTCCGGGCAGACGAAATTCGCACTACCAATCATTGGACATTGCATCCGAAGATAAAAACTTTTGGGTGGAACGGGAAGTTTTTTCGCCCGACAACGACGGCAACGACGACCTGCTGTTTATCTACTACCGACTGCCGAAAAGCGGATTTGCCGCTACGCTGACCATATATACTCCCAACGGGTTGAAAATTGGACAACCTTACACTAACGCATTGCTCGCAACGGAAGGTACACTGCAATGGGACGGACTCTCGGCAACGAAAACCATGTGTCAGATAGGCGTTTACGTTATTTTTGTAGAAGCCGTGCACCCCGACGGCGATACGGTGCGCCGCAAAATTCCGTGCGTACTTTCCACTTCTAAATAAATACAATAAAATTGATAATCAATAACCCATATCTACAAAAAAGTTTTATCTTTGCAAATGAATATTTAAAATAATGTGCCTATGAAACATTAGCGTAAAAAATTTACGCGCATCTTGAAAAATATATAGGAAAAAGCGTTTTAGCCTAATCGGGATTATTCGGAACTTCGACAATTTCAAATAATGTATCCAAGAGTAAGCTGCAAGAAACGCTCACGCCATCAGGCGTGGGCTTTGCTCGTTGGAATCTGGATACATTAGGGTAGTCGAAGACCCCGAATAATCAGATGAAAGCGAAATAAGTGCCACGCTTTTTTTATGCGCGTATTCCACTACCGGACACAACGGAGTATCTCGAAAAGCCGACAAAAGTGAGTAGAGAAAATTAGAATACTCGAAATGTTTATTAATTAATAAATTCGAGCAGACATAAAAAACAATATCAAAATTATGAGTGCTGTAAAATATCTTATGATGGTTATAACCTTTACTGGATTGAGTTCTTGCATGATAACAACTACAACAACTTATACCCGTACAATAAAAGAGCCAAAAAATGAATATATGGGGAACGAATATAAAGACATGACTGGGTGGAATGAAAATAAAATTTTACAAAAAATGTCCTCTCCACGCAGAAGAGAACCTGATGGAGCAGGAGGAACAATGTTAGTCTATGAAGATGTTAAAATTGTAACTGATGGACACGAATCTTATTCTTCTAATAGTAATACCACAAGTTATACCAATTATGGAAATTATGAATATATCACAGGGAACTCTACATCCCAAGCATCTACTAACAATACTTCTAGAATCGTTACAAAAGAACAAAAAAACTTCATTAATTTTTTTATTAACAAAGAAGGAAAATGTTATAATGTAACCACTAATATAGGAGATAAATGGAAATATACTCCTGGTGTTTATCAAGATTGTTATCAAAAATATAAAAGAGCAGATCCTGGTATATTAGTATGGTGGCTTTCACCTCCTTTTTTAATCCCTGGTATTATTGCTACAATTGTATATTTATGCTATAAAGACCCTAAACCACAAGGAAAAATTGTATGTGGTGCTACATATACAGAATAGATTTTATAGGGAGAAGAAATGAGTTCTTAAATTAAATTTAAACACTCATTTATCAATATTTTACTTTGCATAAAACATTCAGGTGTTGATTAAAGTAAACGCTTGAATGTTTTTTTGTGTACAACGCTATCGTTTTACACGGTTTTTTTTATACCTTTGCAGAGACTATGACACTCTATCCGAAACTTATATTAGAAGCACTGGCACATGTGCGCTACCCGGGCACGGGAAAAGACATTGTGTCGTCGGGCATGGTGAATGACGATATCCGCATTGACGGCAATAAAGTCAGCTTTTCGCTCGTGTTCGACAAAGCGAACGACCCTTTTGCCAAATCGCTGGTAAAAGCAGCCGAACAAGCCATTTTGCACTACGTCGGCAGCGAAGTGGAAATTGTCGGCAACATCGCCATTAACTACCGTAAAGTGGTGGAAATGCCCGTTAAACCGTTGCCGCAAGTTAAGAAAATTATCGCCGTTTCGTCGGCAAAAGGCGGCGTGGGCAAATCGACTGTTTCTGCCAATTTGGCTGTTGCGCTGACGCAATTGGGCTACAAAGTGGGACTGTTGGATGCCGATATTTTCGGTCCTTCCATTCCCAAAATGTTCGATATTGAGGAGGCACGTCCTTTTGCCATCAAAAAAGAGGGGCGACATTTGATGATGCCCATCGAAAAATACGGCATAAAAATTTTGTCCATCGGTTTTTTCATCGACCCCGACAAAGCACTTATTTGGCGCGGCGGCATGGCAAGCAACGCCATTAAACAATTGGTTACGGACGTTGATTGGGGCGAATTGGATTATTTTGTAGTCGATCTTCCGCCTGGCACCAGCGACATTCATTTAACATTAGTGCAACAACTTGAATTTGACGGCGCTATTGTGGTAAGCACACCGCAACAAGTAGCTTTGGCAGACGCTCGCAAAGGCATACAGATGTTTTCAACCGATAAAATTGATGTGCCGATTCTCGGTTTGGTGGAAAATATGGCGTGGTTCACTCCTGCCGAATTACCCGAAAACAGATATTATATTTTTGGAAAAGAGGGCTGTAAACAGTTGGCGGAAGAGATGAATGTAGAACTTTTGGCTCAAATACCTATCGTGGAATCTATCTGCGAAAGCGGCGATGCGGGCGCACCCATTGCCATGAACAAAAACAGCATTGTCGGCAACGCTTTTGTACAATTGGCCGACAAAGTAATAAAGAAATTAAACACAAAAAATTAAATGATATGAAAATTGCAATTATCGGAGCAGGCAATATGGGTAGCGCCATCGCCCGTGGCATCAGCAAAGGCAGCATTTTCAAAGCTGACGACATACACGTAAGCGACCCTTCAGCGAAAAGTTTGGAACAGATAAAAGCCTTCAATCCGAATATAAAAACATTTCAAGCAAACAAAGATGCAATACGTGGCACCGATATTGTGCTGCTGGCGGTGAAACCTTGGTTGGTGGGCGATGTCGCTAAAGAAATAGCCGACGACCTGACCGAAGAGCAAATTTTAATCTCTATTGCAGCGGGCGTTTCCATAGCGCAACTTCAAGAGTTGTTTGCCAAAAAATCTTTGTTCCGCATCGTACCCAACACCGCTATCGATGTGCTACAGAGCGTTAATATCATCGCTACGGCAAACACAACGGAAGAACAGCAACAATTGGTAATGAACATTTTCAACGAATTGGGAAAATCGTACTTCGTCCCCGAAACGCAACTCAATTCGCTGATGTCATTGTCGAGTTGTGGCATCGCTTACGCATTTCGCTACATACGCGCAGCCACCGAAGGCGGCGTGGAAATGGGCATCTATCCCGATGTGGCAAAACAAGTAGTACTGCAAACCTTACGCGGTGCTATCGAACTATTGGAAAAGAACAACACACATCCCGAAGCCGAAATAGACAAAGTTACTACTCCGGGCGGCATCACCATAAAAGGATTGAATGAAATGGAAGCAAACGGGTTTACCAATTCTGTAATTAAAGGACTGAAAGCCAGCTTAATAAAATAATAAAGTTGGTTACAGCACAAAAAAAGCAGGATTTTATCCTGCTTTTTTAATTGTCATCGCACTAACGATTTAGATTTCCCACTTTTCGCAATTGTTTACCAAATCATCGAACGTTTTTATTTTCGATTTGGCACGCACTTCGGAAATTTGCCGATTGACGGCTGCATCGTAAGTTTCCATATCAAAATCACGAATAACGCCCAAAGCTATCGGCATATCGGGACCTTCCATCATAGCCAATTTCTGTTGTAGCGTATTGTCTTCGCATTTGGCATCGTGTACCAAAATATCCTTTTCGGTAATTCCGTTTTCGCCAATTTTTACCACTTTCAAGTTCCAGCCGTCCAACACCAAACCTTTATCGTTGTTGGCACCGAAAATCATAGGTTTGCCGTGTTCAAGCACAATGGTACGGTCGGCACGGCTCTCTCTGTCGGCAATCCAACCATGTGCACCGTTATTAAAAATAACACAGTTAACCAAACATTCCACCACCGCAGCGCCTTTGTGTTTGACAGCTGCAATCATACAAGCCTGAGAGGTTTTCAAATCCACATCGAGCGTGCGCGAAAAAAAGGTGCCGCGTGCTCCAAAAGTCAATTCAGCAGGGCGAAACGGACGTTCCACCGTTCCATAAGGCGATGATTTACTCACAAATCCAAGTTTGCTCGTAGGTGAATATTGACCTTTCGTTAAACCGTAAATTTGGTTGTTAAACAAAATAATGTTCAAATCAATGTTGCGCCGCAAGCTATGAATAAAATGGTTTCCGCCTATCGCCAAGCAGTCGCCGTCGCCCGTTATTTGCCACACCATCAATTCGGGATTTGCCGTTTTTACACCGGTAGCAATAGCTGCTCCACGTCCATGAATGGTATTAAAACCATACGTACTCAAATAGTGCGGTATACGCGATGAACAGCCGATACCTGATATAACTACCGTTTGATGAGTTGGCACGCCAATTTCAGCCATCGCCTTTTGCAATGAGTTTACAATGGCGTGGTCGCCACAACCCGGGCAAAACTTTACATACTGATCACTTTTAAAATCTTGAGCTATCATAGTGTTATCCTGTAAAATCTAAACAATCAAAATATTATTTCTCTAACAAAGCTGTAAAAACTGTTTCCAATTCCGTTACATTAAAAGGCTGTCCGGCAACTTTGTTGTATTGCTCCAAGTGGATGCCTTCTATTTTCGAGCGCAGGAAAGCAGCGAAATGTCCCGTATTCAATTCGCAAACCACCACTTTTTTGTATTTGCGCAACGTTTCCGCCGTATTTTTCGGCAACGGATTAATATAGTTGAAATGAGCAAGAGCCACTTTGTGCCCTTTCGAATTCATTCTTTGAATAGCACCCATCAAATGCCCTTTGGTACTGCCCCAACCTACTACCAGCAAATCGGCATCTTGCGCACCTTCCACCACAACATCGGGAATGCATGCTACAACATTATCAATTTTTGCTGCACGCGCTGCCACCATTTTTTGGTGATTTTGAGGGTCAGTTGAAATGTTGCCCTTTTCTGCATCACGTTCCAAACCCATGTTACGGTGTTCAAAACCTTCCATACCGGGAACTGCCCAATAGCGAATTTGCGTAGCAGCATCGCGTTTGGCTACATTGTAATTATTTTTCAACGAATCGGGTGCTTTAAACGGTTTAATATCAGGCAATTCTGCTAATTTCGGCAACTTCCACAGCGAAGAGCCGTTAGCCAAAAATGTGTCTGACATAAAAATAACCGGCGTAATATGTTCCAACGCCAATTTGCTCGCCATATAAGCATAATAGAAACAATCAGCCGGCGAACTTGCGGCAACGACCACTATTGGACTTTCGCCGCTGCGACCATACAACGCTTGCGATAAATCGGTCTGTTCCGTTTTGGTAGGCATACCTGTCGATGGTCCGCCACGCTGTACATCTATCACCACCAAAGGCAATTCAGCCATAGTAGCTAAGCCTATAGCTTCCGATTTGAGCGATAATCCGGGTCCCGATGTGCTTGTAGCCGCCAAACAACCTGCAAACGATGCGCCAATGGCAGTACATATGCCAGCAATCTCATCTTCAGCCTGAACTGTAATGACGCCAACATCCTTACGCGAAGCCAATTCCTGCATAATATCAGAAGCCGGCGTAATAGGATAGCTGCCCAAAAACAGTTTTAAACCTGCTTTTTCGGCTGCTGCTATCAAGCCCCAAGCCGTAGCTTTGTTACCGTCAATGCTTGTATAAGTGCCTTTCGGCAAATTAGATGATTTTTCTATCCTAAATGTAGTAATATTGAGATGCAAATTGTTGCCGTAATTATAGCCGTCTGTCAGAACTTTTACGTTCGCTTTCAACAAATCGGGCTTCTTGATGAATTTGTTTTCCAAAAAATGAATGGCTTTGTCTATTGGACGATTGAAGAGCCAGCAAACAACACCCAACGCAAACATATTTTTGCTACGCACCACAGCCTTGTTATCCATACCAAAATCAGCCAAACTGGCTTTTGTTAAAGTAGTCAAAGGCACGGGAATAATTTGCGTTACTTCCGAAAAACCAAGTTCTTCAAACGGATTGTCGGTTTTGTAACCGGCTTTTTCCAAATCTTTCTCGCCGAACGAATCCGTATCAATCACAACAATACCCGTTTTTTTCACGCCCTTTGCATTCACTTTCAGGGCAGCGGGATTCATCGCCACCAAAACATCGGCTATATCACCCGGAGTATATACTTTGCTTGAACCTAAGTGTACCTGAAATCCCGAAACGCCGCCCAATGTACCTTGCGGAGCTCTAATTTCAGCCGGAAAATCCGGAAAAGTGGAAATTTCATTGCCTAAAATTGCCGATAAATTTGAAAAAAGAGTACCGGTCAATTGCATTCCATCGCCCGAATCGCCCGAAAAACGGACAACAACATTATCTAATTCTGTTACATTCATTTTTGCGACCTAAATTTAAAATTTCCTGCAAAGATACTATTTTTTTCTTGATATTCAGTAAAAAGCACTCTTTTATGTTGTTAAACAAAAGTTTTTTGCCATTTTAGTTTAAAATCAAAAATAAAAACTCTGTTTTTTGTTTAAAAACAAACATTTAGAGCCTTATTTGTATCATTTTTGTAATTTAAAACAAGCGATATTTTCCGTCAAACGCAAAAAACACAGCAATAAAAAGATAATTCCCAAAAAGAAGTGGTTTATTCTAAAAAAAATAGTAACTTTGCACATTCAAAATTTAAAGAATAATTTTATGGCGAAAAAGCAAGTAAACACAAAAGTCAATGAAGTTGAAAACATTGAAGCTGCATTGACAAAAACGGAAATGTTCATTGAAAAAAACCGTAAGGAAATGATGATTGGATTGGGAGTATTGATTGCTATCGTATTGGCTATCATCGCTTTCAATAATTTTTATAGAATTCCTGCCGAAAAGGAAGCACAAGATAAAATGGTTGTCTGCGTAGATTATTTTGAAAGAGATTCTTTCAATTTAGCCTTGTACGGTGACGGTATCAACGACGGTTTAGAAGCCATTATTGACGATTACAGCATTACCGATGCAGCCGAATTGGCTTCCGTTTATGCCGGTATTTGCTGCTACAATTTGGGCGAATACGAAAAAGCTGTAAAATACCTGAATAAATTCAATGCAAAATCCGTCAATATCACACCTGCAGTAATCGGTCTTATAGGCGACTGTTACGTGGAAATGGAAGATTACAAAGCGGCTGCCAACTTTTTTGAGAAAGCGGCTGCACAGCAAAACGATTTGACAGGTCCCATTTTCCTAAAAAAAGCAGGACTTGCTTACGAAGAAATGGAACAATACGACAAAGCCGAAAAGGTGTACAACAAAATCAAAGACGTTTACTTCGACAGCGAAGAAGCTAAAGACATTGACAAATATATCACCAGAGTTAATGCTTTGAAAGCAAAATAAAACAAATTCGAAAAAACCTATAAGGCTGTTCGAATTTATTGCGAACAGCCTTTTTTATTCATCTAAAAATATGGCAACAAAATACCACAATTTATCGGATTATAATCCGCAAGAAATGCCCGACAAAAATATCGTGGCACAACAACGTTACGGCATAGTTGTCTCCGATTGGAACTCCGAGATTACATTTGCTTTGCTGCAAGGTGCTATCGACGTTTTAATTGATAATGGCGTAAAACAGGAAAACATCATCGTTAAACACGTTCCGGGTGCCTTTGAACTGACTTTTGCCGCACAAAAAATGATGAACGAAAATTTGCATGCTATCATCGCTATAGGCTGCGTGATACAAGGCGATACGCCGCACTTTACTTATATCTGTCAAGGCGTTACGGAAGGATTGTCGGTACTCAATGCTCAAATGGGCAATAACTGTCCTATCATATTCAGCGTGCTGACTACTGACACTCTGGAACAAGCTCAAGATAGAGCCGGCGGAAAATTAGGCAATAAAGGTGCTGAAGGTGCGGTTACTGCTATTAAAATGGCTAATTTTTAACCGTCAATTTGTGTAATTAAAAAAGAAACACTACCTTTGCGCCGCCTTTAAGGGCAGTTACCAAAGTGGCCAACTGGGGCTGACTGTAACTCAGCTGTCTTTCGACTTCGGTGGTTCGAATCCATCACTGCCCACTAAAAAAACAGGAGTAAAATTACTCCTGTTTTTTTAGTTTATTGTCCGATATTTTTTACTTCAAAGCTGCTAAAGCTGCTGCAATACGTTCAAACGCCACTTTCAACTTTTCATCGCTTGTAGCATACGACATACGTATGCAATCAGGAGCTCCGAACGAATCGCCACCTACGCAAGCTACGTGGGCAGTTTCCAAAAGGTACATTGTCAAATCGGATGAATCGTTTATTGTCTTTCCTTCGGGTGTTTTTTTACCGAAAAATGCTTTGCAGTCGGGAAACACATAGAACGCTCCCATCGGACTGTTCATCTTCAAGCCTTCTATTTGTTTTGCCATAGCCACC
>DUQS01000041.1 GCA_012837685.1 Bacteroidales bacterium | reverse complement strand
GTAATACAAGGCAACGAAGCAGCGACCAACATTACATGTAACGCCAAAACAGAAAAAAATAGTCGCCTTTTCATACCCATGAACAATGTCACGGCTGCCGAAAATAAATTCATCACTTTTGTAGATAGAAACGCTGACATTAAACAAATTGAAGAAAAAACAACACAACCTACACCACAATTAGACAATGACCTATTCGTCAATCTTTTGGTAAACATCACACCCAATGCGGAAGTTCAACTATTGCTTGACCCACAGGCAGGAGACAAGATTCGGGGTACCGGATACGGCAACTTACATATAACCTATAATTCGGTGGATGACGGGCTTAGAATTTTGGGCGAATACGAAATTGAATCGGGTAATTATCTCTTCACCTTCCAAAATGCATTACGTAAAGAATTCAAAGTAGAAAACGGCAGCAAAATTCATTGGAACGGTGATCCTGCCAATCCAACCGTCGAATTGAAAGCTTATTACCAATTAACCGCTTCTCTCAAGGATATTTTAGACGAAAGCATTTTGAATAAAAGCAACCGTACCACAGTTCCCGTGAAGTGCATTTTAGAACTTTCCGGATTATTCAGTAAACCTATGATTAAGTTTAACATCGATTTGCCTAATTCCGACGAAGAACTGAATCGCGCTTTGGATGCCGTTGTAAGTACTGAAGAAATGATGAACCGACAAATCATTTCACTATTGATTATGGGTAAATTCTACGCCCCCGAATTGATAAAAGACGCCACAGGATTTGGGCAAAACGACCTCTTAGCTATTGTATCGTCCACTTTGTCAACGCAGTTGAATAATTGGGCATCCCAATTATTTGAAAAATGGAATTTCGGTGTCAATTTCCGCACTACAGGCATCGCTAACACCCAAGATTACGGGCAAGAATACGAATTTAATTTCTTGTATATGCCCAACAATCGCATTACTTTCAACGGCAACGTGGGCTACCGCAACGACAAAATGAATCCCACCAATTTCATCGGCGACTTTGATTTTGAATACAAACTGATACAATCGGGAAAATTAAGCCTGAAAGCCTACACGCATACCAATGATTACAAGGAATTTAAAACCGGTTTAACCACACAAGGCATCGGTTTTGTTTACAAAGAAAACTTTGGTTCACTCAAAGAGCTGTTTGCCAACTGGAAACAAAGCCTGACACCAAAAACACCGGAAGAAAAAGCAGCCCTGAAAGAGCAACGCGACAAAGAAAAAGCGCAACGCAAAGCTATAAGGGAATGGCGCAAACGCGAACGTGCCGAAGCACAAGCAAAACAGGATGCCGAACGCAAAGCAGCAAAAGAACAAAAGAAATTGGAAAAAGAACAAGCAAAAAAACAGGCAACAAAAGAGTAAACTGCAAAAAATTATCTGAATAGAATTTTCAGCACAACCTTCTCGCCGACTTTCTTATTCAATTTTTCGACCAAAACGGCACATTGCATAAACAATTCGTGGCGCAATATAGGAGAAGAAACTTTTACGATAAGCGTTCCGTTTACAAATTTCAAGTCGCTGGTATAAGCAGCCGCCACAGAACCTATTACTTCCGGCCAAAACTCAATGGCACGCGATTCCAAAATACGAAGTTGGCAATCCGTTCCAAACACCGTGCCTACGACATTCGGAAGAATTTCTGACAAACGCTTGGCTTCTCTTTTTTCCATATCTTGAAAATGAACTGATTTTTTATGCTTTCAAAAGTACAAAATTTATTTCATTAAACGCTATTTTTACGGATTTAAATCAAAAATATGCCATTTGTTTGTACCTTTGTACAAAAATTAATCTTTTTATGAAAACAGCACTTTTCCCCGGTAGTTTCGACCCGTTTTCCATTGGACATCAGAATATTGTGCAACGCGGTTTGTGCATTTTCGACAAAATCGTCATCGGCATCGGACGCAACACCACAAAGCAGTCGCTCTATACCGAAGAAGAGCGCAAAGCTCAAATAGAGGCTATTTATCAAAACAATCAACGTGTTTCAGTAGCAATTTACGACACGCTAACTGTCGATTTTACTCGCGAAATAGGAGCAAATTTCATTTTGAGAGGAGTACGCACCAAACAGGATTTTGACTATGAACAAAAAATTGCCGAAGCCAACCGAATACTTACCGGCATAGAAACAGTTGTGCTGTTTGCCGAACCCGAAACAAAAACAATATCTTCATCACTTATTCGCGAACTGAAAGCCTTCGGTAAAGATATTTCCGATTACTTGCCACAGCCATGATAAACGAAGCACTCAAAAATTACATTTCGACAGCTATTTTATCGCAATACGACAATTTTGATAAGGGACACGACCGTCGGCACATTGACCACGTCATTACCGAAAGCCTCACACTGGCACAAGCATACGATGTAGATAAAAATATGGTGTACACCATTGCAGCCTATCACGACATCGGAATTCCGCGCGGACGAAAAGAGCACCATATTTTTTCGGGTGAAATTCTTGCAGCCGACCACCATTTGCGTCAATGGTTTACCGAAGAGCAAATCACCACTATGTGCGAAGCAATAGAAGACCATCGAGCTTCGAGTAAAAATCCGCCACGCACTATTTATGGTTGCATCGTTGCCGAAGCCGATAGAGAAATTTCCGTAGAAACCACTTTGAAACGTACTTTACAATTTGGTCTCAACAATTATCCTGACGAATCTTTTGAGTTTCATTTGCAACGTGCAATCAAGCACCTGAACGACAAATATGCCGAAGGCGGCTATCTCAAACTTTACCTGCACAGTGAAGCAAACGAACACGGTTTAGCTGAACTGCGAACACTTATTGCCGACAAAGAAAAATTGACGGAACGTTTAAAAATTCTCTTCGAAAACGAGCTAAATCAACGCTCTTTTTAATGCGCTTCCAACCAATTTTGACCAATGCCGATGTCCACTTTGAGCGGTACTCGGAGCGGGAACGCACCTTCCATTTCGGTCTTAATAATGGCTTTTACCTGCTCTAATTCAGCAGTAGGTACGTTAAAGTTCAATTCGTCGTGAACTTGCAAAATCATTTGCGTTTTCAGATTTGCTTCTTCCAAACGGCGGTCAATGCGCACCATAGCTATTTTTATAATATCGGCAGCTGACCCTTGGATAGGTGCATTCACAGCATTGCGTTCGGCAAATTTGCGCACATTAGCATTGTGTGACGTAATGTCGGGCAAAAAACGTTTGCGATGGAAAATTGTTTCTACATAACCATTGGAGCGGGCTTTTTCAATGCTGTCGTCAATGTACTGTTTTACCTGTGGATAAATTTCAAAATAGTTATCAATCAACTCCTTAGCTTCTTTTCGAGAAATAAACAGTCGCTCCGACAGACCAAATGCCGAAATACCGTAAATAATACCAAAATTAGCCGTTTTAGCTTTGCGACGCATGTCGGAAGTAACTTTATCGAGCGGAACTTTATAAATTTTAGCAGCAGTGGCAGCGTGAATGTCATAATCGTCATGAAAAGCCGCCAACATATTAGCATCGCCACTCAAGTGCGCCATAACACGCAATTCCACCTGCGAATAGTCGGCACTCACAAACAAGCAACCTTGGTCGGCAATAAATGCTTTACGAATTTCTTTGCCTTGCTCGTCTCGAATGGGAATGTTTTGCAAATTAGGATTGCTGGAACTCAAGCGACCTGTAGCCGTAACTGTCTGATTAAATGATGTGTGAATTTTTCCCGTTTTATTATTTATCAATTTTGGAAGCGCATCAATATAGGTACTGAGCAGTTTTTTTAGTCCGCGATAATCCAGAATTTGTCCAATAACAGGATGTTTGCTGCGCAATGCTTCCAACGTTTCTTCATCGGTAACATACTGACCGGTTTTTGTTTTTTTAGCCTTCTCCACCACTTTAAGTCGGTCAAAAAGCAATTCGCCAACTTGTTTAGGCGAAGATACATTGATATTTTCGCCGGCTGTTTTTTGAATTTCGCGCTCAATTCGGTGCATCTCGCCCGTAAGCACTTGCGATGACTGTGCCAATGAAAAATCGTCGATAAGCACACCGTTTTTCTCCATTTTCGCCAACACTCTTACCAACGGCATCTCAACATCGTAAAACAATTTGTCAAGTTGATTTTCAGCCAATTGAGGCTCAAGAACAATTTTTAGTTGCAAAGTGATGTCGGCATCTTCGGCAGCATATTCGGTTATTTTTTCGAGTGAAACTTGCCGCATATTGAGTTGATTTTTACCTTTTGCACCAATCAACTCTTCGATGTGAATAGTGCGATAATTTAGCAAAATTTCCGCCAAATAATCCATACCGTGACGCAGTTCCGGATTAATCAGATAGTGAGCTATCATCGTATCAAACAAACTTCCACGCACGGTAATCCCATAATTGTCGAGCACCATAAGGTCAAATTTGATGTTTTGCCCAATTTTACGAATGGCTTCATTTTCAAAAACAGGCTTAAATTTTGCAAGCACTACTTTTGCTTCGGCAGGATTTGCCGAAATCGGCACATAATAAGCCGTGTGTGGTTCAACGGCAAACGACAAGCCTACCAATTCAGCATCTATCGCCTCTACCGATGTGGTTTCGGTGTCGAAACAAAACTCCTTTTGTGACGACAAAAGTGCAATTAATTCGGCTATTTCGGTATCAGTTTGCACCGCTTTGTAGGTATGTGCCGTCGTTGCCACCGAAGCAAAATCGGTTACCAACTCCACACTATCTAATGTGATTTGCGGTGTATCTTCAACAACTGTCATTTCGTCCGCAAAAAGAACACCTTGTTGTATGTTTTGTTTTTTAGACGTTGGTTTAGCCGAAGTAACAGACTGTTCGTTATCCAATAATTTATTAATAAAACTACGGAATTCTAATTCAGTAAACAATGCAAGTAGTTGCTCCTTATCCGGTTCTTTTTTCAACAATTTATCCTCTTCCAATTCTATCGGCACATCGGTTTTGATAGTGGCTAAAAATCGCGAAAACTCTATTTTTTCACGGTTTTCTTCCACTTTTGTCTTCAATGCGCCTTTCAGTTTGTCGGTATTTTTCAACAGATTGTCAATACTTCCAAACTCGTTAAGCAATTTTATAGCCGTTTTTTCACCCACACCCGGACAACCCGGAATATTGTCGGAAGAGTCGCCCATTAAGCCCAACAAGTCAATAACTTGACTAACATCTTTCAAACTCCATTTTGCCAATACTTCGGGAATACCGATTGTATCAAATCCGCTTGAGCCGAAACGTGGTTTGTAAATAAACACATGCTCGGAAACTAATTGAGCATAATCTTTGTCCGGCGTCATCATAAACACCTCATATCCTGCTTTTTCCGCTTTTTTCGATAGTGTTCCGATTACATCATCAGCTTCGAAATTTGCCACTTGAATAACAGGAATGCGATACGCTTCCACAATCTGCTTAATGATGGGCACTGCCTTACGAATATCCTCCGGAGTTTCTTCGCGCTGCGCTTTGTATGCCGCATACGCTTCGTGACGGAAAGTTGGTCCCGACGGGTCGAACACTACCGCAATATGCGTTGGTTGCTCGCGTTTGAGCACATCTTCAAGTGTATTAACAAAACCGAAAATCGCTCCCGTATTCAAACCTTTAGAATTTTGGCGTGGCATACGCAGAAACGCATAATAAGCTCTATAAATTAGTGCATAAGCATCAAGTAAAAAGAGTTTTTTCATAACTACGAAAAATTATCATCAACAAATTTGGAACATAAACTATTGTACAAAGATACAAAAAACTTCGCCATTTATTTCCATAAATGAGACTGTTATTCTGCACAAAAATCTTACTTATTAGTTTGCAATAGTGATTAAAAATAATGTGGTAAATACAGATTTGGCTCTTTTCGTTAAAAATAAACGAAAAATATGTTTCAAAACACATTTTTAAAAGTTGTAAAACAGCTAAAATAAAATCACAAACGATTGAATATTTGACTGTTAAAAACTATTTTATCGAATTAAAGAAAAATTTCTTTAATTCTTTCGTAAAATAAATTATTTGTTGTATTTTTGTAGCGATAAAAATAGAAATAAAGAAGATAAAAAATAACCATTTAAAAATTTTATTATGGCAAAATTAGATTTAACAAAGTATGGCATTACGGGTACAACTGAAATTGTTCATAACCCATCATACGATCAGCTTTTTGCTGAAGAAACAAGACCCGACTTGGAAGGTTTTGAAAAAGGTCAAGTTACCGAACTTGGTGCTGTTAACGTAATGACAGGTGTTTACACAGGACGTTCTCCAAAAGATAAATTCTTTGTTATGGATGACGTGTCAAGAGACACTATTTGGTGGACTTCCGATGAATATAAAAACGACAACAAACCACTTCCACAATCAACTTGGGTGGAATTGAAAAAAATTGCAGCTAAACAACTTTCTAACAAAAGACTGTTTGTTATGGACACTTTCTGCGGAACCAACGAAAACTCTCGTCAAAAATTCCGTTTCATTATGGAAGTAGCATGGCAAGCTCACTTTGTAAAAAACATGTTTATCCGCCCAACGGAAGAAGAATTGGCGAACTACGGCGAACCTGATTTCGTAATTCTTAACGCTTCAAAAACCGATGCCGGCGAAAACTGGAAAGAATTGGGTTTGAATTCTAAAACATTTACCGTTTTCAACTTGACAGAAAAAATGCAAGTTATTGGCAGTAGCTGGTACGGTGGTGAAATGAAAAAGGGAATGTTTTCTTACATGAACTATCTGCTTCCGCTACAAGGAATGGCTTCTATGCACTGCTCTGCCAACACAGACCTTGAAGGAAAAAATACAGCTATTTTCTTCGGACTTTCAGGCACAGGTAAAACTACGCTTTCTACCGACCCGAAACGTTTGTTAATCGGTGACGACGAGCACGGCTGGGACGACGAAGGTGTATTTAACTTCGAAGGCGGTTGCTATGCAAAAGTTATCAACCTCGACAAAGAATCAGAACCCGACATTTACAATGCTATCAAACGCGATGCTCTTCTTGAAAACGTTACAGTAGATGAAAACGGTAAAATCGATTTCACCGATAAATCTGTAACCGAAAACACACGTGTTTCTTACCCGATTTATCACATTGAAAATATCGTTAAGCCAAAATCGAAAGGACCTGCTGCAGAAAAAGTTATCTTCTTGTCAGCTGATGCTTTTGGTGTGCTTCCTCCGGTATCTATCCTTGATGCAGATCAAACTCAATACTACTTCTTGTCAGGATTTACCGCAAAACTTGCCGGTACAGAGCGTGGAATTACTGAACCGACTCCTACTTTTTCTGCTTGTTTTGGTGCTGCTTTCTTGTCATTGCACCCCACAAAATATGCTGAAGAGTTGGTGAAAAAAATGAAAAAATCAGGTGCGAAAGCTTACTTGGTTAATACAGGCTGGAACGGAACAGGTAAACGTATTTCCATTAAAGATACTCGCGGTATTATCGATGCTATCCTTGACGGTTCTATTGATAAAGCTGCAACCAAAGAAATTCCATACTTTAATTTCAAAGTTCCGACAGCACTTCCGGGTGTAGATCCTAAAATCCTTGACCCACGCGACACGTATGCTGACGCAAAAGAATGGGACGAAAAAGCTCAAGACCTTGCAGGACGTTTCATCAAAAACTTTAACAAGTTTACAGGAAACGAAGCCGGAAAAGCTTTGGTAAAAGCAGGCCCGAAATTACCAAGCTGCGGTTGCAAATGCAAATAAGCGTTTTCCACGCTGTTTTTCAAAAAAGATTGCTCCACAAGAGCAATCTTTTTTTTGCTTATCTGTATAAAAAAATCTATTTTTGCAACATGACAATTCGCTTAAAAAAGATACGTAACTACTACAAAACTATCGCTTGCAGCATAGCGATATTGGAACTTTCTATCCTTCCGGGAAAAACATTGCCGAAATTTCCCGAAATTCAGAATATCGACAAAGTGGAACATTTTGTAGCCTATTTTTTGCTTACCATCTGCCTATTGATAGAAAGTAAACGATTTCGCACCTTGAAACAAAGCGTATTGCTGTTGCTTTATCCTATTACTTACGGCGTATTAATGGAACTGCTTCAATTCTTTACACACGACAGAACGCCATCGTTGCTCGATATTGTAGCCAACAGTTTAGGAGCTATCGTTGCACTTTTAATTCTCCAACTCATACGTAAACGCCATGGATAATTTACTGCGCTACCAAATAGGTCTGACACTTATCAACGGTATCGGACCAATTAATGCACGCAAGCTCATCGCTTATTTGGGTAGCGTCGAAGCTGTTTTTACGGAAAAAAAAGAACATTTGAAATTAATTCCGGGCATCGGAGAAGTGTTAGCTAACGATATAGCTAACCAAAACGTTCTAGAAAGGGCAGACAAAGAAATAGAATTTATACAAAAACATCGCATTGCCACCCATTATTTTACAGATTCAAGCTACCCTTACCGACTAAAAGAGTGCGAAGATGCACCCATACTAATCTATTCTACCGGCAACTGCGATTTCAATTCGGGACACTTTTTAGCTATAGTAGGAACACGAAAAATAACACCTTACGGCAAAGACCTTTGCAACGATTTGGTAAAAACTTTGGCGGAAACACAACACAATCTTACCATTGTGAGCGGTCTTGCCTATGGGTCGGATATTTGTGCACACAGAGCCGCATTAGACAATCAAGTACCGACAATCGGTGTAGTCGCACACGGTTTGGATAGAATTTACCCTTCGGCACACACTTCCATTGCTAAAAAAATGCTCGAAAAAGGCGCCATTCTCACCGAATACCTCAGTGGCACCAGCCCCGATGCGCCTAATTTCGTAAAACGCAATCGCATTGTGGCGGGCTTATGCGATGCCACTATTATTTTGGAATCGCCCAAACGTGGCGGATCGCTCATTACCGCTCAACTTGCCAACGACTACAACCGTGACGTTTTTGCTTTCCCAGGGCGTCCCAATGACCTCTATTCTGAAGGTTGCAATCAACTTATTCGCACCAACAGAGCTGCCCTCATTACATGCGCCGACGATTTGATTGATTTTATGGGTTGGGATGCCACTAAACAGAATAAAACGCAACAGCAAATTTTGTTCGATGACCTAACGCCCGAAGAGCAGCGTATTATAGTAGCTCTCAATAAATCCGAGAGCGTCTATATCAACACTTTAGCCAAAGAAACAGGCATTGCTCTGCAAAAGCTATTAGCACTATTGGTGCAGTTGGAATTTAAAGGTTTGATTAAAGCATTACCGGGAAGTATGTACCAACAAGCATAAAAATCTTGTGTACATAAGACATTGATTGCCAAAAAACATTGGAAATTTTTATAAATACATTTGTTAAATGTATGAAACGAAATTATTTTTTCGTCAATTTCGGATAATAGACATTTTTCACGTATTCGAAATTGGGCGACACTTCCAAAATTTTCTTACACGTCAGAATTGCCTTTTCCTTTTCTCCATTTTTTTCGTAAGCTTGCGCCATAGCCAAATAAGTGGCGATATAATTCCAATTGTTCGTGGTCAAATTCTGCTCCTCAAATAATTTCAGAGATTTCTCGAAACAGAAAAGCGCACGTTTTTTAGAACCGCCGAAAATCCCCGGTCGATAAAAATCTATATTTCCTTTGAGACTTACCACCATTGGATTATTGGGTGACATTTCATAAGCTTTTTCCACGCACTCAATACATTTGGACACCGACGACAAATCCCACACATTGAGTTTGTACGCATAGGCGTATAAAGACGAACGGTAAATGAGAATCATCGCAGCATCAGAGCCGTATTTTTCCAACAAATCAACGTGTTCAGTCATTTTTTCCATTACGCGCTTTGCCTCTTCTTTGTTTTTTTCATCTAAACGAGCGGGAATATAGCCATATTCGTAATTGACAATTTTTTCAAGCTGACGAACCGTAGGTTTAGAAATGGTATAGGCTTCGTCGAGTGCTTGTTGCCATACATCCATATTTTGCTTCAAATAGGCTTGATACATTTTAGCGTCATTGAACTGCGCCAATGCGATGGTTGGAAATACCAACAAAAATGTGTTAATGAGATAGTGTTTCATTATGAGATAGTTATATTAATATATTTTTGAATAATTCAGCGATTTTACATATTTGAACTGCAACATTTCACATTTTAGGATATGAAAAAATCGTGTCATTTATAGCCTACAACTATACAAAAACCGCGCCAGAGTTTAAACAACTTCGGCGCAGTTTTATTGTATAAATATCTTATTATTTTTCGATGTAGGCAATTATATCGCCTTTTCGTACCATTGTACCCTGTTCTACGGATTCTACAATTTTTCCGCCAAACAATGCCTTAACAATTTCCAAACCGCGTCCGTTTGTTTGAATGGCGCACAAAAAGTCGCCTTCTTTGTAAACCGTTCCGGGAATTGGTTTGATGGATTTTTCCAGATAATCAAATTCCCACATCACGCAACCACTTACAGGAGCAATAACAGGGTCAGCATTCGGATGACGCAACTGACGGAAGTCCGGAATTTTGATGCCATCGCCGCCGGCACATTGAAATTTAGCAGCTATTTTTTCCTCTAACTCAGCATTGAAACGTCTTTTCGCTTCGCCGGACTTAAATTCACGGTACTGTTTGTCGTGCATAGCAAATTCAAACAATTCTTCATCGTCCTGACCGCGCTCCCAACCGAGTTCTTCCATTTCTTTAATGTATTTCGGCAATACATTTGGATAATTATCTTGCGGATTACCTTCAAAGAATTCAAAATTTTTCGATTTGGCAAGTTCTACAATTTCGGGAGCTAACGTACCGGGCAATTTGCCGGCTTTGCCCAAAATCATATCCCATGTGTTGGGGTCAATCATCGACCAGCGTTCCTGACCTTTGCTCATGGCAAATACATTCATCAATGCCACATTTTTAACATATTGACTGAAAGGCGTTACCAATGGCGGATTGCCCAATTTTGGCCAAATATATTTTACTTCGTCAAAGAGTTGCACAAGCAATTCGTCTTCACTCAATTCAGCTTTGCCTTGTGCTTTCAAATTACTATTAATAGCAGCATGAACACCTTTCAAGTCAGCCATGAGCGAACCCATCATACCACCCGGGAGACCGCAACCTACCAGCAATGAAGTCATTTGACTGTTGCGTGGGTCAATAAAATAACCCAAAAAGTCGTCAATGAAACTTTGTGTCAAACGGCGCGCTTCCATATAAGCCTTCATGTTGATTTCGGGTACTTGGAATCCTGCCTCTTTCAGCATAGCTTGAATGGTAATAACATCGGGGTGAACCATGCCCCACGAAAGCGGTTCCATGGCTACGTCGAGCACATCGCCACCGGCTTTGGCAACTTCCAACATAGAAGCTACGGAAAAACCGGGACCTGTATGACCATGATATTGAACAATTATGTCAGGATGGTTCGTTTTGATGGATTTTACGATAGTTCCCAAAATAGTGGGACGACCGATGCCTGCCATATCTTTCAGACAGATTTCTTGAGCACCTTCGGCTATCAGTTGTTCCGCCATATTAATGTAATATTCGGCGGTATGCACGGGCGAATAGGTAATGCACATAGTTGCTTGAGCAATCATACCGGCAGCTTTTGCCCATTTGATAGACGGCGCAATGTTGCGCACATCATTCAAACCACAAAAAATGCGCGTGATGTCAGTACCTTGTGCTTTTTTTACTTTGTACATCAATTCGCGTACATCGGCAGGAACTGGATTCATACGCAAAGCGTTCAAACCGCGGTCGAGCATGTGTGTTTGAATACCGGCTTCGTTAAAGGGTTTTGTAAACGTGCGTACTGCCAAATTCGGATTTTCACCGTAAAGCAAATTTACTTGTTCAGATGCACCGCCGTTTGTCTCCACGCGAGCGAAACATCCCATGTCAATAATTACCGGAGCAATCTTAGCCAGTTGATCCTTGCGTGGCACATATTTACCTGACGACTGCCACATGTCGCGATAAACTAAACTAAATTTTATCTCTTTTTTCATAGTATTTATGATAGTAAAATGGTTATTTAATTGAACGTGTAAAGGTCGTCATTTTTCTACAATATTCCAAACAAATTAAAGATTTTTTTCTTTAATTCATTGTGCACTGAAAATAAGAGTGTTTTACCAAAAAAATCGCCCCGCAACAGCATTACGAAGCGATAAAAAAAGTATGATTTTTTCTATTTGGCAACGATAAGAAAATAGTTTTTCTTACCTTTTTGCACCAAAATATAGCGGTCGTTCAACAACGCATTTGCATCTATATTCTGCTCTATATCAGTCAGTTTTTCTTTATTTACGCTTACTCCACCGGCTTGTATGGTTTTACGTGCTTCGCCTTTTGACGGAAAAATTTGCGTCTTTTCAGCCAACAAATCCAATGGACGTATGCCGGCTTCAAGTTCGTTTTTGGACACTTCGTACTGTGGCACGCCTTCAAATACCGCCAGCAAAGTTTCTTCGTCAATTTTATGGAGCGTTTCGGCTGTAGCATTGCCAAACAAAATATTCGACGCTTCTACCGCCGCCTCATATTCGGCTTCCGAATGTACCATTATGGTTACCTCTTTTGCCAAACGCTTTTGCAACAAGCGCAAATGGGGTGCTTGAGCATGTTCGGCAATCAAAGTTTCGCACTCCGCTTTTTCGATGGACGTAAATATTTTAATGTACTTGGCAGCGTCTTCATCGCCCACGTTGAGCCAAAATTGATAAAATTTGTAAGGAGACGTGTACTTTTTATCCAGCCAAATGTTGCCACTTTCGGTTTTGCCGAATTTGCCGCCGTCCGACTTGGTAATGAGCGGACAAGTCAATGCAAAAGCCTCGCCACCGTTCATACGGCGTATCAGTTCCGTGCCTGTGGTAATGTTGCCCCACTGGTCGCTGCCGCCCATTTGGATTTTGCAATTTTTCGTTTCGTAGAGATGTACAAAATCGTAGCCTTGCAGCAATTGGTAGGTAAATTCGGTAAAACTCATACCGTTGGAATATTCGCCATTCAAACGTTTTTTCACCGAATCTTTTGCCATCATATAATTGACCGTTATCAGTTTGCCGACATTACGAGCAAAATCAAGAAAAGTGAAATCTTTCATCCAATCGTAGTTGTTTACCATTTCGGCAGCATTAGGTGCATCGCTGTGGAAATCGAGAAATTTCTCTAATTGTTTTTGTATGCAGGTTTGATTGTGGCGAAGCGTTTCTTCGTCGAGCAAATTGCGTTCTGCCGATTTCCCCGACGGGTCGCCTATCATGCCCGTAGCACCGCCTATGAGCGCAATGGGTTTATGCCCGCAACGCTGAAAATGGCGCAACATCATTACGCCACAAAGATGACCGATGTGAAGACTGTCGGCAGTCGGGTCGATGCCCAAATAAGCCGTAGTTAACTCTTTAGCAAGCTGTTCTTCTGTCCCGGGCATCATATCGTGGAGCATACCACGCCATTTTATTTCGTCTATAAAATTCATATCTCAACTGATTTTGTTTACAAGTGATTGTTAGCTGTTTTCAAAAGTTTACAAAATTACTGCTTTTTTTGAAGAAAAAAAAGCGAACACCAATGACATTTTAAAACTATCAATTTACGTTGCATATTAAACAAAATGATTACCTTTGTACCATATTTGCCACTGCGCTTTGGTATTTTAAAAAAGCTCTGTCCGACAGGGGCAAGCCGTGTGCTTGGTCAACCACGTAAAAAACAAGAAACTATGAAAAAACAGGTCTCCGTACCCTTTATGCTGTTAGGCATTTTGTTCAACGTTTGCCTCATTACGGCAAACTTACTCGAAATCAAAGTCATTTCTATTTTTGGAATAACCATCACTGCGGGTTTGCTGGTTTTTCCCATATCGTACATTATCAACGACTGTATTGTCGAAGTGTGGGGATTTCGCAAAGCACGCCTGATTATTTGGAGCGGCTTCGCCATGAATTTTTTTGTGGTTCTAATGGGACAAATAGCTGTACATCTTCCTGCCGCACCCTTTTGGGAAGGCGAAAACAGTTTCAATTTTGTGTTCAACATGGCACCGCGCATTGTGCTGGCATCGCTAATGGCATTTGTGGTCGGCTCGTTTCTCAACGCCTTTGTTATGAGTAAAATGAAGATTGCACACGGCGGCAAATATTTTTCGTTGCGCGCTATACTCAGCACTTTTGCGGGCGAAACGGCTGATTCTCTCATTTTTTTCCCCATCGCATTTGGCGGACTTTTTGCTTGGTCGGAACTTTTTATACTAATGGGCACACAAATCGTGCTCAAATCGCTCTATGAAGTGGTGGCGTTGCCCATTACCGTGCGCGTAGTGAAAAAAATAAAAGAATGGGACAATTGCGACACATTCGATGAAGGAATTTCGTACAATCCGCTAAAAATAAAGGATTACTAAAACTCACCAACCGCTTTTTTAGCTTCACCAATAAACTTTTTTTGGATTTTAAACAGGCATTGTCTATCTTTGCCAAGATTTTTTCACGCTAAAAAACTGCATTTTATTGATATTTAATTGACGTTTTATGAAAATAAAAACATTCATCTTAGCTTGTTTGCTGACACCTTTTATGGCTTTTGCCAATTATGAAAAGCCCGTAACATGGAGCTACAGCACCAAATCGGTATCCGATTCCGAAATAGAACTCATACTTACCGCCACTATCGAAAAAGGTTGGCATCTCTATTCACAGTACCAAAACGGCATGGCTTTGCCATTGGTCATTACGCTGGAACCGAACAGCAACTACCAAATAGTCGGCACATCAAAATACTTCACAGAGCCGAAATATACTGAACACTACAATGCCGATTTTGACGATACGGAACGTTTTTTAGTGGGGAAAGCGGATTTTAAACGCACATTGCGCATTGTAGGCAACTCCGATTTTGAACTGAAAGGCAACATCGAAGGGCAAGCCTGCATTGAAGGACGGTGCGTACCTTTGTCTGAACACTTTATGCTGAACGTTAAAGGCAATCCGAACGCAACGCCGCAACAACCACACGGCACCACCGTTACCAAAACGGAAATTGACACCGTGCCTCCGGTAGAAAAAACCGAAACAACGACACTAACAACAACGAATACCGAAAAAGCCGAAATGTCGTTGTGGCTCTTTTTCTTATTGGCGTTTGGCGGTGGACTGTTAGGCATTCTTACGCCATGCGTTTTTCCAATGATACCGATGACCATTTCCTATTTTATGAAACACGGCGGCAAAAAACAAGCCATTTTCTACGGTTTTTCCATTGTATTCATCTACGTACTTATCGGTATTGTACTTTCTGCCATTTTCGGGCAAGGTTTCGCCAATTTTATCAGCACGCATTGGTTGCCAAATATGCTGTTTGCCTTTATTTTTATCATTTTTGCCATTTCACTGTTTGGCTATTTTGAAATTTCTTTGCCGTCGTCGTGGATAAACAAATCGTCGAGCAACGAAAGTCGCGCCGGATATATCGGAACGTTTTTCATGGCTCTCACTTTGGTACTTGTTTCATTTTCGTGTACGCTGCCCATAGCCGGTGCAGTGGCTTTGGGTGCTGCCGGTGGCGGATTTTTGAAACCCATTATCGGTATGTTGGGCTTTTCGCTGGCATTTGCGCTACCTTTTACCTTTTTTGCCTTTTTCCCCAATTTGCTAAATAAACTCCCGAAATCGGGCGGTTGGATGAATACCTTGAAAGCCTGTTTGGCATTCGTTGAACTTGCTTTTGCACTCAAATTTATCAGCGTACCCGACCAAGCTTACCATTGGGGCTTGTTAGACCGTGAAGTTTATCTATCGTTGTGGATTGTAATTTTTTCATTGTTAGGATTTTATCTATTGGGAAAAATCAGATTCCCGCTGGACGATGAGCAACCCGTACAAAAATCGTGGTTCAAATTTTTCTTAGTCATTGCCAATTTTTCATTCGTAGTCTATATGATTCCGGGATTGTGGGGTGCACCGCTCAATGCTCTGTCGGGATGGTTGCCGCCCATGAGTACACAAGATTTCAACATTAAAGAAATTGTGTACGACGGTGCCGGACATGAAAAACCAGTCGGATTGTGCGACCACGCCTCCTTTTCCGACCGCTTGCAAATGGTTACCGGCTTAAACGGCTATTTCGATTACGACGAAGCCCTTGCGTGCGCCAAAAGTAGCGGCAAACCGCTTTTCCTCGACTTTACGGGACACGGCTGTGTCAATTGTCGCAGAATAGAACAGGAAGTGCTGTCGAACAGTCGCATACAAAAACTATTGAACGACAAGTTTGTAGTGTGCGCCCTCTACATTGACGACAAAATAATAGAATTGCCCGAAAAATTGCAGATAAAAGACAACAAAGGCAACCTAATCAGCAAATTGGGAATTAAAAACACCTACATACAAAACACTTTGTTTCAAGAAAATTCGCAACCGTGCTACATTGTTATCAATCCCGAAGACGAATCGATTTTGTCCGGTCCTATATTTTACGAAACTAATGTAGATGTTTTTGAAGAATTTCTGAAAAAAGGAGTTGAAAACAAATAAAATAATCACACACTAAATCCTTCAAAACGTAGCTATGTCGAAAAAAAAGTTTTATGTGGTGTGGAACGGGCACGAACGAGGCATCTTCGATTCGTGGGAACGTTGCAAACCCCAAATAGACGGTTTTGAAGGCGCACAATACAAATCGTACCCTACCGAAAAAGCTGCTCAAGAGGCTTTTGCTAAAGAATATTGGCAAGCCGTGCAAGAGGGCAAACAGCAAAAAACCGTACCGCTGTTATTCGATGATTTGGATGCGGACACTCCGCGCCCCATAGCCGACAGCCTTACTGTGGATGCCGCTTGCGAAGGCAATCCCGGGCGCATGGAATATCGCGGTGTGTGGGCAACCACAGGGCAAGAAGCTTTCCGCCTTGGACCATTTGAAGCCGCCACCAACAATATCGGCGAATTTTTAGCCATTGTACACGGATTGGCTCTGCTCAAACAGCACCAACTCAAACAGCCCATCTATTCCGACAGCGTTACGGCACAGGCATGGGTAAAGGCAAAAAAGTGCAAAACCAAACTGCAACGCACCGTAGCCAACAGTGCCGTATTTGAATTGATAGAACGAGCCGAAACGTGGCTTGCCAACAACAGTTACACCACCAAAATTCTTAAATGGGAAACCACCCTTTGGGGGGAAATTCCTGCCGATTTTGGACGAAAAGGTTAAGCCAAAATCTAAATACACGAACACACAAGAGACACCATATTGCAACACCAAAAAAACTCGCCGGCTCGCAAAAACCATAAAACAAAATAATTTTTGTTTCATGTCTGCTTATATCAAAAAAAATTCAAAAATAACCTCAGTCAAGCCTCATTTTAAATAAACAGCCTCCATTAGATATCGATTTTCAAGCTGTTTTAGTTAATACACGTTAAAGTTAAGCCTGATGAAAAGAAAAATCATTTAATAATTTGGTGCATAAAATAAAAAACAATAACTTTGGGTGTTTTTTTACTAAAAACTTTAATTATTGCGTTAAAAGAAGTCGCAAATGAAAACATCTCTACTTTTATCAAAAATAAACTATTTCATAATAGCAGTTCTACTGTTCTCCTCTTTTACGCTTACCGCGCAACCCAAAAGGGAACTTCGCTCTACATGGATGACCACCGCATGGAATAATGACTGGCCATCACAAAAAGGGACAACTTCGACTACTCAAACTGCACAAAAGAACGAATTGATAGGCTATCTTAACCAATTGAAAGAGAATAATTTCAATGCACTCTACCTTCAAATCCGATCAATGGCTGACGCATTTTATCCTTCAAGCTACGAACCTTGGTCTTCGTACGTATCGGGAACACGCGGCACTTCACCCGGATGGGATCCCCTGAAATTTGCCATAGAAGAGTGCCATAAGCGCGGTATGGAGTTTCATGCATGGATAAACC
>DUQS01000040.1 GCA_012837685.1 Bacteroidales bacterium | reverse complement strand
GAAAATAAACCTGATTGTAATTGGATGTTTAGCAAAATAGATCAAAATTTAGATTCGTTTCATATTCCGTATTTCTATAAGAAAGAAAATATTTATCGCAAATTTTTTCCTGACTTTATTTTTTGGATAAAAAAAGATGAAAACTACAAAATCGTTTTTGTTGATCCCAAAGGAACAAGCAATGCAGACTATCAAAACAAAGTCGATGAATTTGAAAAGCTATTTTTAGAAAACGGACAAGCAAAAATATTTACTTATAAAAACTTTAAAATTACTTTTGACCTGAAACTTGTTGCAGTTGATGTAAATAGCGTCAGTGATAAATATGAGAAATATTGGCTTGGAAATAATGATTTTAACTTTTTGAAATAATTATGAAATATACAAAAACTCAAACAAATAAGGTGTTTCGATTTTTTCAATTCACCCCTGCCCCTCTTGGAGAAAATCGAAATAGAAAAAATTAAATTTATAGGAATTAATATTTTGAACTGACCATAACACAGGCTATATGCCATTAAAACGGCACATAGCCTTAACCGTTATCCTTAATAAAATAGAAGAAACTCATCAACCCCAACCGGCAATATCAAAATTGCCAAAAGTGAGTTGCATGACGGTAAATATTGGCTACGAATACTACGATTCGCGCTTTGACAAATTTTCTGAACTAAAAAGCGATGAAGTTAATTTAATGAATAAACTCGACCACTTTTTTACTATCGGTATAGCGGGCAGTTACCGCAATATTTACGGATTGCTGAGCTGGGGCTTTACACCCTCACACACTCAAAGTTTTATGGAGTACAACTATAAACATACGGTAGAAAGTCGCCGTTTCCTTTTCAAAATGGGTTATATTTTTCCTTTGGCTCAAAATAAAGTGCTGCTTACGCCAACTTTGGGAGTTACACGCACCAGTTACGACGAATATTTCTACCCTTACGACAAGGAAGTTTCGTTGACGGAGTTTTTGATGAACAGTTCAACTAACGTTTACTACAAACAATATTGCGGCATATTGGGTTTGGACGCCGATTTTCGCCTAGCGGCTTTTGGCAACCGCAAACAGCACAATTTATACCTTTCGGCAGGAACAGGTTATATTTTCAAATTACACCATTTTCCGCACATAAAATCGAATAAAACCATACTGACATCGAACAACGAAATTATACAAAAAGGATTGTACATCGAACTCAGTTTGAAATACTATTACATCGTTAAAAACAAAAAAGATAAAAAAAATCACAATTATGATTTGGAATGAATACATCGAATGCAGCAGCCGCGATGCCATTATAGAACGGCAAAACAAAGGTTTACGAAAAATGGTAGAACGTCTCTACTTTAACGTTCCTTTTTACCGCAAAAAATTCCAAGAAATGGAATTGTCGCCTTACGACATCAAAGGCATTGAAGACTTGCACAAATTACCTTTTACCTACAAACAAGATTTGCGCGACAACTATCCTATGGGACTGTTCGCCGTACCGCAATCGGAAATTGTGCGCCTGCACGCTTCGAGCGGCACAACTGGCAAACAGACCGTTGTAGGCTACACGCGAAAAGATTTGGATATGTGGTCGGAAGTGGTAGCGCGCTGTTTGTCGTCAGCCGGTGTTGTCCACAAAGATATTGTACAAATAGCTTATGGTTACGGACTTTTTACCGGCGGATTGGGATTGCACTACGGTACTGAAAAAATAGGAGCGTCGGTTATTCCTATTTCGGGCGGTAACACGCACCGACAACTGCAAACGATGCAAGATTTAGGTTCTACGGTATTGGCTTGCACACCGTCGTATGCGCTCTATTTAGCCGAATCGCTCGAAAAATCGGGCATCACCAAAGACCAAATAAAATTACGAGTTGGAATTTTCGGTGCTGAATCATGGACAGATGAAATGAGGCGGGAATTGGAAAAGAAACTCGGCATCAAGGCTTTTGATATTTACGGATTGAGCGAAATTATGGGTCCCGGAGTGGCTTGCGAATGCGAATGCCAAAACGGTCTGCACGTAAACGAAGACCATTTTATTCCCGAAATTATTGACCCCATAACGTTAGAGCCACTGCCCGAAGGTCAAGAAGGAGAGCTTGTATTTACCACTATCACCAAAGAAGGTTTGCCATTATTGCGCTATCGCACACGCGACCTATCAACACTGCACTACGGCACATGTTCTTGCGGACGCACTTTGGTACGTATGGAAAAATGTAAAGGTCGAACCGACGATATGCTCATTATTAGAGGTGTAAATGTGTTCCCGTCACAAATAGAATCGGTGTTGCTAAGCATGCACGAAACTTCGCCACACTACCAACTCATTGTCGAAAGAATCAACAATTTAGATATTTTGGAAGTTCACGTAGAGATGGACGAACATTTCTTTGCCGACGAAATACGCAAAATTGAAGGACTCAACAAACGCATCAAACACAACATTGAAAACACTCTGGGCATCAGTGTTACCATAAAACTGGTAGAGCCTAACACCATTGAACGGTCGGAAAATAAAGCCAAACGCATTATCGATAACAGAAAAAAATAATCTCTAAAATCTAAAGCTATGACAATACAACAATTAAGTGTTTTTTTAGAAAACAAATCGGGACGACTTTTAGAAGTAACAAAAGTTTTAGGCGAGAACAATATTAATATGTCCGCCTTCAGTATTGCCGATACGTCTGATTTCGGTATGCTTCGTATGATAGTTGACCAACCCGAAGCAGCATTTGCAGCTTTGAAAAAACAGAATTTTTCGGTGAGCATCACGCCGGTGGTCGGTCTGATTATACCCGACAAAGCCGGAAGTCTTTACCACGCACTCAATGCTTTAAATGATGCCGCTATCGGAGTGGAATATATGTATGCTTTTTCGTTTAAAGAAGACGCAACCGTCATTTTACGCACAGCCGATGCCGAAAAGACAGCCCAAGTGTTGAAAGCCGCCAATTTCCAACTGATTTCAACAAAATGAACTAACGGATTTCGCTGATATTGTACGGAGTTTTCTGATACACAAAATAGTTCAACCAATTGGAAAACAATAAATTAGCATGACCTCGCCAACGAACTATCGGTCTTTCGGCGGGGTTGTCGTTTTTATAGTAGTTGTACGGAAGTTCTATATCAAGTCCTTTTGCCAAATCGCGTTTGTACTCTTCATCCAACGTATTGGGTGAATACTCCGAATGACCGGTAACAAAAAACTCTCTGCCATTGCGCCCCATTACCAAATAGACACCGGCATTGGGCGATTCAGACAAAATGGTCAGTTCCGGAACTTTTTCCAAATCGCTCCTGAGAATAGTAGTGTGACGGCTGTGCGGAACAAAAAACTCATCGTCGAAACCTCTGAAAATTGGATTGAGCGGCTCCAACACTTTGTGCGAAAATACACCGAACATTTTTTTATCCAAGGCGTGCTTGGGAACATTATAATAATGGTATAAACCTGCTTGCGCCGCCCAACAAATGAAAAATGTGGACGTAACGTGCGTACGTGCCCAATCGAACACGCCCGTAATTTCCTCCCAATAAGTAACCTCTTTAAACGATATCGTTTCTACCGGCGCACCCGTAATAATCATGCCGTCGTAGGTCTGTTCGCGAACTTCGGAAAATGGACGATAAAACGCTTTCAGATGCTCGATAGGCGTATTTTTAGGAGTATGACTGTTCAGTTTCAAAAAATCTACCTCTATCTGCAAAGGCGTGTTTGACAACAAGCGGATTAAATCGGTTTCCGTTGTTATTTTTATAGGCATCAGGTTTAATATCAGCATTTTAAGCGGACGAATATCTTGTGTAGAAGCCCTTTCGGTATTCATTACAAAAATATTTTCCTGCTTCAGCAAGTCAATAGCCGGAATCTTATCAGGTAAATTTAATGGCATAATGAAATGTATTTTATAGTTTTTCTTATTTAATTTTATAGTATTTGCGGTACAAATCTCTGAAATCTTTCGTCTGTTTAAATTCTTTCAACCAACTGTTTATCTCAGTTTGAAGTGCTGAAGCACGCTTGTTCATACCCCACGCCTGAAATTGCTGAAATCCCAACACCATGGCAATATCTATTTCGGGATAATAAACTTTACACAAACGAGCGGTAAACTCGTCGCTGACGGCATAAGGAATTTCGCCGCGCGACACCATGGCAATGAGTAATTCAGTGTCCGCGCCGCTAATGTGAGCCACTTGAAACTCTACGCCAATTTCTTCTCTGATATGGTTTAAACGCGGCAAATAAGGCGAATGTTCAACCGCATAAACGGTAATACCGTCCAAATCCAGACTATTGCGCAACGGAACACCTTCATTATAAACATTGTCGGACAACTGCACCAACACCAAACGGCTGGTTAAAATAGGGTCGGAAAAGGCGATGCGCCGCCGCAACTCCACCGTAACGGGAAGATTGCGCAAAATTAAATCGTAAACGCCTTTGTTCACACCAACAATGCACCGCTCTAAATCGTCTTCTACGGTTATGTTCAGTGCTAAACCGTGTTGGTCAGCAAAACGTTTTACCAATTCATATTGAAAACCTTTCATTGTGCCGTCTTCCACAAAATAGCCGATAGAGCTGTATTCGGTCGCCACGTTCAACTCCTTGTCATCTACAATATCTTCAAAATCGCGATAACGGTTCAAAAACGCCACCAACAAGGCAATTGCCGCAATCAGCAACGCTACCGATACCCAAAAATACCATTTTTTCAGGAAACGCCATTTTGCTGCCGTATGTCTAATTAATTGTAGAAAGTCCATGACAAACCAAATTGGAATGTACCCGGGTTAATCGGATAATTCGGCATTGAAAAATAGTTGTTTATACCAAATACGCCTTTGTTCCAATGCGCATATTGCACATAAAAACGCATTCTTTTCAGGTGAAAATTCAAATAAACGTTCAACTCGGGATAATTGCCCACCAAAGTTTCGTTTTGTATGCGAAATTGTCCGGTAGCCGGCACATAAACAGGACCATAATAAGCAGTATGATAGCGCACGCTCACTCCCGCTTGAAAAGTCAGCACTTTGAAAAATTTATCCTTGTAGTACAAATTAGAATAGAGTGCCAAATCGGGCAACGGCAATATTGCGCGGTTGCCGGTAAATTGATAAACAAGTTGGTTGTCGAGATGCAACCGCCACACGCCAACGTTTGCCGTAACATCGGCTGCCAGCACCTGCACATTACCGTTGTACTGCTCGGGAAGTCCTTTTGTATTAAAATAGACCAAATTTTTAACATTTTCCATCTGCACGCCCAATGAAATACCACGCGTGGGAACGGAAAAACGCACTTTGGCATTGAAACGCAATTTATTTTTAAAATGATTGTCCCATCGGAAGTGATTGGACGAATAATTTTCTACAAAATTACTAACTGTTTCGTTGTGAAAACCCACACCGCCGTCTAAACGCAATTCGTCTTTTTTTACACGAAAAATTGTGTACACATTGCCCATTAAGTTAAATTCGCCCGCTTTCGGTCCCAACACATAAACTTCGCCTCGGGCATCGTAAGTCAGCACTTTACCTTTTCGTTTTGCTATTTGCAGCCCCACTTTCAAAAGATTTTCGTAATAACCTTTTTTCAGCGAATCGAACACTAAGGCATGATAACGCAAATCGTATTCCACAAACGTTTCAAGACCAAAACGCAACACCTTATTAAAATCTTCTTCAAGCGTGAATCCCACTGTGTTTTTCAGCGACCAATAGCACGACGAATCGTTGGTGTATGAAGTGTTGAGATAGGTAGAATCGTAAAAATCAGTCGGAACCGTTCTTTCATGGTAGCGTTTTCGTGCATACTCAAATTTAATGGCGTGAACAATGCTGGAAATCGGCAAAAACTCTTTCTTCACAGAATCTTCATTAACCTGAATTTCAACATCTTTGCCAAAACGGTAACGTTGATTATAAAAATAAATATCGTTATTGTAGTCCGAAATTACATCGTTCAACCGCGTAGGAATATCTTTGGGAGCGAATGTGGCAGAACCCACCACCGCTTGCGGATTTAAAATAAAAGTCGAATCGGAAATACCGCCATTCTCATAATTTCTGAAACGATTGAACATAATCACGGCATTGCCCGAATAGTGTTTGTTTTCGTAACTCATCCAAAATCCGCCATTTTTCATATCCGCAGCCTGATTGGCATACTGCCCGCGCGCATAAATGTAGTTGAACAGACCGCCCACATTCAGCCGTTTATTGGCATTCATGGTCAATAAAGCCTTAAAATAGTCTTCTTCGCTGTATTTCGGCAGTGCCGAACGGTAAACCAAATGCGAATAGGGAATATTTGTGCTGAAAAAAGAGACATCTTCGGGAGTAATGACATAGGCATCGTAGGGCAACGAAAAAAGATAATCGGTTTTGTTGGTTCTATCAAAATAAATTTTCGATTGCAACGGCGAGCCGAGATTGCCGTTCCACGAATTGGCGATGCTGTAATTGTTTACCGGATTATTATCCTGATAGCTGGTAATCAGCGTATCAACCGCCACCGAATCTTTAAATCCGAAACGTTCGTCGATGCGCCAATTGCGCACTTCCGACTTGGGCAACACCTTTTTTTGAGGAGTAGCAGATTCTTTTTGCGGCTGTCCGAAAACAGTTGCAAAGAGCAATAAACCGGCACAAAAAAGCCCCAATTTCTTCATAAACTGCAAAAATACTGCTTTTTTTCCATATTCAAACTAAAAAAATTGCAAAATTAGCACGCTCTCATCTTGCTAACCGACATAAAAAACGGTAGCGCATTCTTTTTAGTCTGCGCTACCATTGTTATTTATTAAAAATTTTAAATTAGGTTCAATTCCTTTAATGTCGCCACATTGCCTTTAACTGCTTTTGCGCTGGCGGCAAATTTTTCTTTTTCTTCGGCTGTCAATTCAAGTTCAACAATTTTTTCGACACCGTTTTTGCCCAAAATCACCGGAACACCGATGCATAAGTCGCTTTCGCCATACTCGCCTTCAAGCAATACGGAGCAAGGAATCATTTTCTTTTGATTGTGCAAAATTGCTTCTACCACAAATGCACCGGCAGCACCGGGAGCATACCATGCCGACGTTCCAAGAAGACGAGTCAGCGTGGCACCGCCCACCATGGTCGATTTAGCAACTTCTTCTAATTTTTCGGCACTTAGCAACGTGCTAACAGGAATGCCTTTGTAGGTAGCGTAGCGCGACAAAGGAATCATGGTCGTATCGCCGTGACCGCCAATAACCATACCTTCCACTTCGTTGGCATTGCAACCGAGCGCTTGACTTAAAAAATATTTAAAACGCGAGCTATCCAACGCACCGCCCATACCGATAACACGATTTTTAGGCAAGCCCAACGATTTGAGAGTAAGATAAGTCATGGTGTCCATAGGATTGGAAATACAAACCAAAATGGCATTCGGAGAATATTTCAGAACATTTTCCGCTACACTTTTAACGATTTTGGCATTTACGCCGAGCAGTTCTTCGCGCGTCATACCCGGTTTGCGAGGAACCCCCGAAGTGATAACCACCACATCGGAATTGGCGGTTTTTGCATAATCGTTAGTGCAGCCGATAAGGTTGGTGTCAAAACCGAGCAATTGAGCGGTTTGCATCATATCCATAGCTTTACCTTCCGATACGCCTTCTTTAATATCGAGCATAACAACTTCATCAGCTACTTCGTTGAAAGCTAATACATTAGCGCATGTAGCTCCTACATTACCTGCGCCTACAACAGTTACTTTTGACATAATAAAATGATTTTAAAAGAATTATTATTGGTTGAAATTTATGTTTGCACTAGTTCTCGTTTGTGGTTACAAAGATAATGTGAAATTTATAATTAAAGAAATTTTTCCATAATAAAATTACACTTTGTTTTTCTTATTTTGATAATTCCCCTTTTTTGTATTACTTTTGCAGATTATTACATTGAAACATTTCTATTTTGCAAAAATTTAAGGGTTGTTTTAATAATTTGTTAGTCGAATAGTGTTTTAGTGGTATGAATACAAAGACAAAATTAGCAATTATTATTGGTTCCATTATCATTTTGTTGCTTGCTGCGGCACTTTTTTTTGTGTTTATGAAAATGAAAAACACCGAAAAAGAGATGGGCGAAATGGTGGAACTGATGACTTACGAAAAGCAGCAACTGGAAGACGAATATTCCGAGATAGCTCTGCAAATAGAGGGTTTTTCGTACAAGATAAACAACGATTCGCTGCTAAAATTGGTGGACAAAGAACAACAACGGGTGCAACTGCTACTCGAAGAGTTGCGCACTGTGAAAGCTACCAACGCACGCAGAATAGCCGAATTGAAATCGGAATTGGCATCGGTGAGAAAAGTATTGGTGCACTACGTAACGCAAGTTGATTCGCTAAACAGACTAAACACGCAACTAAAAACCGAAAATACGGAAGTAAAACAAAAATATGTGCAAGCAACGCAAACCGTAACGGAATTGTCAAAAGAACGGGAACAACTTCAGGAAACAATTACCAAAGCATCGCTGTTGGAAGCAACTAATATACAAGTAGAAACATTTACCGACAGGGATAGAAAAACAAGTAGAATAAGTCGCATAGCACGATTTAAAATTTCGTTTACGATAGTCAAAAATATCACGGCGGAAACGGGTATGAAGACGGTTTACCTGCGCATTGTTACGCCCGACGACTACGTGCTGACAAAAAAATCGACGGATGTGTTCCGTTACGAAGATAAATCCATTCCCTATTCATGTAAAAAAACGGTAGAATATACGGGCGAAAATACAGATATGTTTCTCTATTGGAACGTGGAAGAAGTGCTGAATGCAGGCACTTATCGCGTGGATATATTCGCCGATAACCAACTGATAGGAGTTCATCAATTTAAACTTGAAAAATAATGAAATTACGCAGCGCAAAATGTACCATAGGCAGGCGAATGGCAGGAGCAAGGTCGTTGTGGAAAGCCAACGGCATGAAACCTGAACAAATAGGACATCCCATTATCGCCATTGTCAATTCGTTCACACAATTTGTGCCGGGGCATGTGCACCTGCACGATATAGGACAACAGATAAAGGCTGAAATTGAAAAACTCGGCTGTTTTGCTGCCGAATTCAACACTATTGCCATTGACGACGGCATAGCCATGGGACACGAAGGTATGCTCTATTCGCTTCCGAGCCGCGACATCATTGCCGACAGTGTCGAATATATGGTCAATGCGCATCAAGCCGATGCTATGATATGCATCAGCAATTGCGATAAAATTACCCCCGGAATGCTAATGGCAGCCATGCGCCTAAACATTCCTGCCATATTTGTATCGGGAGGACCAATGGAAGCCGGAGAATATCGCGGGAAAGCCGTGAACATGATTGACGCTATGGTGCAAGGAGGCGACCTTTCCGTTTCCGACAAAGAAGTGGAAGAGGTAGAAAATCGTGTTTGCCCTACTTGCGGCTCTTGTTCAGGTATGTTTACCGCCAATTCAATGAATTGTTTAACCGAAGCGTTGGGATTGTCGCTACCCGGCAACGGTACCATAGTGGCAACACATGTCAATCGTAAAAACCTATTTTTGGAAGCAGCCCGCATCATAGTGGACAACGCTTACAAATATTACCGCAACAACGACACTTTCGTTCTGCCGCGCTCTATCGCTACACGCACAGCATTTCTCAATGCTATGAGTTTAGATATTGCCATGGGTGGGTCAACCAACACCATTCTTCATCTTTTGGCGGTAGCACACGAAGCAGAAACCGACTTTACTATGGACGATATTGATGCGTTGTCGCGCAAAATTCCCTGTTTGTGCAAAGTCGCCCCAAATTACTCCTACCATATACAGGACGTAAATCGTGCCGGCGGCGTTTTAGCCATCTTGGAAGAACTGTATAAAACCAATTTGATAGACGCATCGGTCAAACGTGTGGACGGATTGACATTGCATCAAGCTATTGACATTTACAGCATCACAAAACCAAATCCCAACGACAAAGCCGTACAGGTTTACAAAAGTGCACCGGCTAATCGCTTCAGTTTGGAAATGGGTTCGCAAAACAGCTACTACCCGACTTTGGACACCGACAGAAAAAACGGCTGCATACGCAATGTTGAAAACGCTTACAGCAAAGACGGCGGTTTGGCAGTGCTAAAAGGCAATATTGCTCAAGACGGTTGCGTAGTAAAAACAGCCGGAGTAGATGAAAATATTTGGAAATTTTCGGGTAAAGCTGTCGTTTTTACCTCACAAGAAGCGGCTTGCGAAGGCATTTTGGGCAATAAAGTTCATGCCGGCGACGTGGTAGTAATAACACACGAAGGACCCAAAGGCGGACCGGGAATGCAAGAAATGCTCTACCCCACTTCCTACATCAAATCAAAACGCCTTGGCAAAGCATGTGCGCTGATTACAGACGGGCGTTTTTCGGGCGGAACATCAGGTCTCAGCATCGGACACATTTCACCCGAAGCTGCCGCAGGTGGCAACATTGGACTTATAAAAGATGGCGACATCATTACTATAAACATTCCCGAAAGAAGCATTAATGTAGAACTTTCGGACGAAGAACTTGCGCAACGCCGCAACGCTGAACTCTCTTTTGGAAGAAAAGCGTTTACTCCGCGCGATAGAAATCGGCAAATACCAAAATCGTTAAAAGCTTATGCCAACTTAGTCAGCTCAGCCGACAAAGGGGCTATTAGAATAATTGAATAAATGAAAACAACTCAACTCTCAGGTGCACACGCATTTATCCACTCGATAATGCATGAAGGAACGGACACTATTTTCGGTTATCCGGGTGGTGCCATTATTCCCGTTTTTGACGCACTCTACGACTATTTCGATAAAATACATTATGTGCTTGGTCGCCACGAGCAAGGTTCTATCCATGCAGCACAAGGCTATGCGCGCATATCCGGAAAAGTTGGCGTCTGTATTGTAACATCAGGACCGGCTGCCACAAATGTCATCACCGGAATTGGCGATGCCATGCTCGATAGTACACCGCTTGTAGTAATTACCGGACAAGTGGGCACAAATCTTTTGGGAACGGACGCTTTTCAAGAAATTGACGTAGTGGGCATTACACAGCCTATTACAAAATGGAGCTACCAAATTCGCCGTCCCGAAGAAATAGCGTGGGCAGTGGCAAGAGCATTTTACATTGCGCGAAGTGGTCGAAAGGGACCTGTTGTACTCGACTTTACAAAAAACGCACAAACCGGTTTAGTAAAACACTATCAACCCGAAAAATGCACATTCATACGTAGCTATGTGCCTGTGCTCAAGCCCAATATCCAAAAGATAGAAGAAGCCGCACAACTGATAAATCAAGCCAAAAAACCATTCGCATTGATAGGACAAGGCGTTGCGTTAGGTAATGCGGAGGAGGAATTGCAAGAATTTCTCACCAAAGCAGACATTCCTGCCGGTTGGACACTGTTGGGTGAATCGGTTATGCCGTCTGACTTCCCACTAAATAAAGGTATGCTGGGTATGCACGGCAACATTGCACCCAATTTGAAAACCAACGAATGCGATGTGTTGATTGCCATTGGTATGCGTTTCGACGACCGCGTTACAGGCGACCTTAGCACCTACGCAAAACAGGCAAAAGTTATCCATTTCGACATTGATGCCGCAGAAATAGGCAAAAACATTCCTGCGGACGTACCCATTTTAGGTAACGTAAAAACCACACTGCCACTAGTTACAAAACTTCTGAACAAAAACACGCACACCGAATGGATAGCATCGTTTGAAGAAGCCGAACAAAAAGAGAAAGAATTGGTTATCGACTACGAAATACACCCAAAAAATGGAGCTATAAAAATGGGCGAAACCATTGCAAAAATATCGGAAGCTACTCGCCATGAAGCAGTTGTGGTAACTGACGTTGGTCAAAACCAAATGATGGCAGCGCGTTATTCAAAATTTACGCAACCGAAAAGTTTCATTACATCGGGCGGCTTAGGCACAATGGGATTTGGTGTTCCTGCGGCAATCGGCGCAAAAATCGGTGCACCGGACAGAACCGTAGTACTGTTTGTCGGCGACGGCGGTTTTCAAATGACCATGCAAGAATTGGGTACAATTATGCAGGAAAAAATTGGCGTAAAAATAGTAATTCTCAACAACAATTACCTCGGCATGGTGCGCCAATGGCAAGAACTTTTCCACGCCAAACGCTATTCATCAACCCCAATGCAAAACCCTGATTTTGTAGCTATTGCAAAAGCATACGGCATCAAATCGGAAAGAGTTTCGGAACGCAGCAAATTAGATACGGCAATAGACACCATGCTCGCCAACGATGAACCCTATTTATTGGTGGTAGACGTGGAAGAAAGTGGTTTAGTCTATCCGATGATACCTGCAGGAACATGCGTTACAAACATTATCGTAAACGGAGAAAAAATAAAATTATGAAAGATTCGACATTGGAAAAACGACTTTATACGGTAACGGTTTTCTCGGAAAACACGCCGGGGCTACTCAACCAAATCACCATTATTTTCACACGCCGACAGTTGAACATCGAAACACTGTCCGTGTCGCCATCGGCACTAAAAGGCATACACAAATTCACCATTACGGTGGAAACCACGCGCGACATAATTGAAAAAGTGGTCAAACAAATAGATAAGCGCATCGATGTGCTAAAAGCTTACTACAACGTAGATGAAGAGTTGGTTTCGCAAGAAATTGCCCTCTACAAGCTCTCTACCGAAAAAGTAATGGAAATGGGTAGCGTTGAATCGCTCATTCGCCGTTACAATGTGCGCATTCTCGAAATAAATTCCAGTTGCATCGTTGTTGAAAAAACCGGACTTTACGAAGACACGCAAAACCTGTTTGATGAATTGAGCCAAACCATTGGAGTTCTGCAATTTATCCGTTCGGGACGAGTAGCCATCACCAAAGGTAAAGTAGAACGATTGAGCGATATGCTTGCTTCAAGAGCAGCAATGATAGAAGATGAAGATATAGAAAATTAGAAAAATGGCACAAAAATTCCATTTCACAATTTATCCGCAAGAATGCGACTACAAGGGATTAGCCACGTTGCGCACCATAGGCAACCATCTGCTCAATGCCGCCGGTATGGCTGCCAAAGAATTGAGTTTCGGAATCGAACTAATACAAGCCCAAAACTTAACGTGGGTGCTTTCGCGCCTAACTATAGAAATGACACGTTATCCCGCCCAAAATGAGTACATCGAAATAGAAACATGGATTGAAGATTGCAACAAAATAACTTCGGCGCGTAACTTCAAAATTTACGACAGCCAACAAAACATCATCGGCTACGCCTGCGCTTTGTGGGCTATGATTGATTTAGCCACGCGTCGTCCAACCAACCTTTTAGAATGGACAGATTTTATACAACATATCATTCCGAAGTCGCTACCCATCGAACGACCTGTGCGCATCGGTGAACTTCATGAAAATGCACAAACGATACAACACACCGTCAAATACAGCGATATTGATATGAACGAGCATTCAAACAGCATGAAATACATCGAATGGATGACCGATTGCTTGCCGTTGGAGCGCTTTCGAAAGAGTTTTATCAAGCGTTGCGATATTAATTATATGCACGAAACCGTATTTGGCGACGAAATTGTTATCGCTTTTACCGACACTCCCGACAAATCGCAATTTGAAGTAAAATTGGCAGATGGAAAATCGTGCTGCAAGGCACAATTTTGTTGGAGGGAAAATCCTTAAAAAATCGTTTTAATTTTCTGACTATCTCCATTTTGTTTATTTTCAGTAAAATGACTATCTTTGTAATCCTTGTCTAATTTTTCTGAAAATCACTTAACAATTTATTGTAATCAAAACTCTCGGTGTAAATCGATAGTATAAAAAAATCGTTTTTTGATGAAGATTTCGGTAAAAAAAGTATTCTACCCAAAAATTATCACTTGTTTAAAAAACTACTCCAAAGAACGCTTTGCGGCGGATTTGATGGCAGGTGTCATTGTCGGAATTGTTGCCATACCGCTGGCTATAGCGTTTGGTATCGCATCGGGCGTTGGACCTACTGAAGGATTAGTAACAGCCATCATTGCCGGATTTCTCATTTCGCTTCTGGGCGGTTCCAAAGTGCAAATAGGCGGACCTACAGGCGCATTTATTGTTGTCATTTACGGCATCATTCAACAGCACGGCGTTGCCGGATTGGCTATTGCCACTATTATGGCGGGGGTACTGCTTGTGCTGATGGGAGCATTTCGTCTTGGAAACGTCATAAAATTTGTACCTTACCCCGTTGTTGTGGGATTTACGGCAGGTATTGCACTGACTATTTTTTCCACGCAAATGAACGATTTGTTCGGTTTGGGACTGACCAACGTTCCGGCAAACTTCATTGATAAATGGATTTGCTATTTCCAAAACGTTTCTCAAGTTAATTGGTGGGCATTGGCTATTGGAATTACTACTTTGCTCATTATTATATTTACACCTAAAATTTCTAAAAAAATTCCGGGTTCATTGGTGGCAATAATAGTGATAACTGTCATTGTTTGGGCAATGAAACGTTTCGGAGGCATCGAAAGCATTCGCACCATCGGCGACCTGTACGAATTGCCTACAGGCATTCCCGCCCCCAAAATGCCACGACTCAATTTTGCCGAAGGACAAACATTGTTCGGTTTGATGCAACTTTTGGCTCCTTCCGCGTTTACAATTGCAATGTTAGGAGCAATAGAGTCGCTCCTGTCTGCCATGGTAGCCGACAGTGTTATAGGAGACAAACACAACTCCAATACCGAATTAATAGGACAAGGCATTGCCAACATCGTTGTGCCGTTTTTCGGCGGCATACCCGCCACGGGAGCCATAGCGCGCACCATGACGAACATCAACAATGGCGGACGTACGCCTGTTGCCGGTTTGATACACGCCGGAGTATTGTTGCTGGTGCTGTTATTTTTAGGTAATTTGGTGGGTTATATTCCTATGGCTTGCTTAGCCGGCGTGCTAATTATGGTAGCCTACAACATGAGCGGATGGCGCACGATTGTGTCGCTATCGAAAAATCCGAAATCAGACTTTGCTGTCATGCTGACGACTTTTGTACTGACAGTTGTTTTCGACTTAACGATTGCTATCGAAGTTGGCTTGCTGTTAGCCATTGTACTTTTCTTGCACCGCACTAGCGAATCAACATCAATTAAGGTGTTTTACGATGAAATAGACCCGAGTGAAGGAACGGACATCGCCTTAAACGAACAAAAACTAACCATTGCCGATGGCATAGAAGTTTACGAAATTGATGGTCCTTACTTTTTCGGCATTGCTAACAAATTCGATGAAATTATGATGCAAACAGGAGGTGAAACACCACAAGTACGCGTCATTCGTATGCGTAAAGTGCCATTTATCGACTCTACGGGATTGCACAATTTGGAAAATCTATGCCGACAATCGCAACGCGAAGGCATCACCGTAGTATTGTCGGGCGTAAATCCTTCGGTACGCGATACTTTGATAAAAGCCGGATTTAAAGAAATCATTGGAAAAGAGAATATTTGCCCGCACATCAACGCAGCATTAAAGCGCGCCGAAAGCCTACTTAAATAGACTTTTACCATTTGTTTTGCAAACCTTATTTTTACATTAAAAATGAATCGTCTCTTACACACAATAACTCTGTCGCTTTTTTGCTTAATTGCCGCCGAACTAACTGTTCAAGCTTCGCCTAAAACTGTAAAGACAGAAGTTCAGCGTTTATCTTGCATTGACACAATTGTCAATTCCGCCATTGCCCAACAGACTATTCCCGGAGCGGTAGTTGCCGTTGTAAGAGGCGACAAAACGGTTTACATCAAAGCTTTCGGCAATAAACAAATCTATCCCGATACCGTGCCAATGACCATTGATGCTGTATTCGATTTAGCTTCTGTCAGTAAAGCTGTGGCTACAACTACGTGTGCAATGTTGCTGATAGAAAAAGGACTTATCCGTTTGGAGGATAGAGTAGATAAATTTCTTCCTAACTTTCGTAATTATACCGATGCCAATGAAACGCAGCCTATTCGTGTGGTCGATTTGCTAACGCACACTTCGGGATTGCCCTCCTACGTGGGCATTGCAACGTTGCGCAATACGTACGGAACAGCAAATCGAGAAACATTGACCAACCACATCAATACGTGTAAACGCCAATTCCCGCCACGCACTAAATTTCTTTACAGTTGCCTGAATTTCATTACATTACAATTCATTATTGAAAAAGTTTCGGAAGAATCTCTGCAAACATTTGCTCAAAAAAATCTATTTTTGCCCTTAGGAATGGCACATACCGACTATTGTCCGAAAGGCAAATTAAAATCAATGTGCGTTCCAACGGAACGTCAACCCGACGGAACGGTGCTTAAAGGCATTGTACACGACCCGCTGGCACAAATAGCCAATAACGGCATTTCGGGCAATGCGGGATTGTTCTCTACTGCAGGCGATTTAACAATCTTTTCAGCCATGTTGCTTGGTGACGGTGCTTACCACGGCAAGCGTATTTTAAAACCTTCCACCGTGCAACAACTCTATACCGAAAAACTATTAGGAAGAGCTTTAGGATGGGATATTTCGTCGGCATACGCATCTGCAAAAAGCGATTTTGGCAACCGAACTATAGTGCATACCGGTTATACGGGCACTTCTATTATGATTGATTTCGACAGCAAAACAGCAATTATCATATTGACCAACCGTGTTCACCCCGACGACAAAGGTTCTGTCGTTCCGTTGCGCAAAGCCGTTGCTAATTGCGTCTATCGTGTAGTGAAATAATCGCTTTTCAGACCTAATTATTTTTCAATTTTAAGAGATAAAATTTGTTGTTTTCATTTTATTGTTACACTTTTGCACTATCATAAAACAAAAGAAAAAATGGATTATCTAACTATATGCGTGCTGGTTGACAATAGAATGGCGAAAGAAAAGGAACTTCAATCGCTGGAATGCGAACATGGTCTCTCTTTTTATTTTGAAGTGGACAATCACCGATTTCTGTTGGATACCGGAGCTTCAAGAAATTTTTCTGCCAATGCCGAACATTTGGGCATCTCTATCTCAAAAATCGACACTTTGCTACTTTCGCATGGACACAACGACCATACCGGAGGAATTAGCGAATTTCTCGATAAAAACAACACTGCTAAAATTTTCGCTTCGGAAAAATTGTTGAAATACAATTACTTTTCTTCTCGACACACCCTTAAAAGAGAAATTGGAATTGACAAAAAAACAATAAAAGATAATCCTCGTTTTGTGGCAAAGCACACCAATATGTGGCTCACGCAACAGGTCGCTATAGTTTTTCCAAAAAGCCGTAAATATTCGCTACCGCAAGCAAATAAATTTCTCTCAATCGCCGATACTTCGGGTGAACGGTTGGACAATTTCGACCACGAAATGGCTGTGGTTATAAAAACCTCCGAAGGATTGATTATTTTGTCGCCATGCTCACACAACGGTGTACTGAACATCATTGATGATTGCAAAACATTTGCACAATGTCAGCAAATAAAAGCGTTCATCGGCGGCATGCATTTAGTGGACGGTTTTGAAAATGAAGAGGAAATAATTGCACTTGCCAACAAAATCAATCGTTTATATCCCGATATGCAATTGATAAGCGGACATTGCACGGGCGAAGAAGCTATTAAAATTTTTACGGAAAAATTGAACGGAAAGTTTTCTACGTTCTATTGTGGTTGGAACGAGCGGTTTGTTCTTTAATTCATTCGGCTTTTATAATCTTCATAACCGTAACGCCGCAAAATTTCGAGCGAACCATCGGCACGACGAATGGCAATGGAAGGATGAGAAACACCATTGAACAGTGTCGTTTTTACAATAGTATAATGTATCATATCTTCAAAAACTATCCTATCGCCGGTTTTCAATTCAGTATCAAAACTCCATGAGCCTACAAAATCGCCACTGAGACAACTGTTGCCTCCCATGCGATAAGTGGGTTTCCCTGCTGTTTCGTCGTAAGCACCTACAATAGCAGGCTTGTAGGGCATCTCAAGGCAATCGGGCATGTGGCAAGCAAACGATACGTCCAACATAGCCGTTTGCACTCCATTATTCACCACAATATCTTGCACTGTAGCAACCAGAACTCCCGTGCGCCAAACAAAAGCACTACCGGGTTCCAAAATCAGTTGTAAATTGGGATATTTTGCGCCGAAATTACGCAGTAAGCCGATTAAATGTTCCACATCATAATCGGCGTGCGTCATCAAATGCCCACCGCCCATATTCAGCCACCTCAATTGCGAAAACAGATGACCGAAACGTTTTTCAACTACTGCCAGCGTTCGCTCCAAATCGTAAGAATTTGATTCACACAACGTATGAAAATGCAACCCTTCTATGCCCTTTGGCAAGCCGACGCACAAATCATTGGCAACTACGCCCAGCCGCGAACCGGCAGCACAAGGATTATACAATGCCGTACTGACATCGGAAAATTCGGGATTGATACGCAAACCGCAAGAAATGCCTTTTGCGTACGCCTGTTCAGCAAATTTAGCATACTGCGCCAACGAGTTGAAAGTGATATGACTACTGCAATCGGCTATTTGTGAAAATTCATTTTCTGTGTAAACCGGCGCATAAGTATGTGCCTTGCTCCCCATTTCTTCAAACGCCAAACGCGCCTCACTCAACGAACTGGCTGTAGTGTACGAAATATATTCGCGAATAATGGGAAAAGTTTTCCACAAAGCAAACGCTTTGAATGCCAGAATAATTTCAACACCTGAACGTTCCTTCACTGATTTTATCAACGAAAGGTTACTACGCAACGCTTTTTCATCAATAACATAGCACGGCGAAGGAATATCGGGCGAGAAAAAATCCGTCATGGCTAAATTTGCTTAAAATTCTAAATCACCGTTAATGATTTCGTGCCAAGGAAGTCCGCTTTCAGCCAATTTAGCCAAAAATGGGTCAGGGTTAAATTCCTCTACGTTGAACACACCTGCACCACCCCATTGACCGGTAACAAACATATAGGCACCTGTCATGGCAGGAACGCCGGTTGTGTAGCTAATTCCCTGTGTACCTGTCTCTTTGTAAGCTGCTTCGTGGCTACAATTATTGTAGATGTAATAGGTTTTTTCTTTACCGTCTTTCACGCCTTTAATGCGACATCCGATGGAAGTCCAGCCCGTATAGTTTTCGCCCAAAGTTTCAGGAGCGGGAAGCACCGCTTTCAAAAATTGAATGGGTACTATTTTTTGACCGTTGTAATCTATTTCGTCGATACGCGCCATTCCAATATTCTGAATAACACGTAAATGCGTTAAATATTCTTGCCCAAACGTCATCCAAAAACGTGCTCGTTTTAGTGTCGGGAAATTTTTAACCAACGATTCCAATTCTTCGTGATACATCAAATACGACTCCCTCTGCCCTATTTCCGGATAAGTCAATGGTTTGTGAATTTCGAGTGGCTCGGTTTCTATCCATTTTCCGTTCAAAAAATAGCGTCCTTTTTGAGTGATTTCGCGAATATTTATTTCGGGATTGAAATTGGTGGCAAAAGCTTTATGGTGATTGCCCGCATTGCAATCTACAATATCCAATTCATGAATTTCGTCGAAATGGTGTTTGGCTGCATAAGCCGTGAAAACGCTCGTTACACCCGGGTCAAAACCGCAACCGAGTATAGCTGTCAAACCGGCTTCTTTAAAACGATCTTGATAAGCCCACTGCCACGAATATTGATATTTAGCCTCGTCCAAAGGTTCATAATTGGCAGTATCCAAATAGTTGCAACCCACCTCCAAACAAGCATCCATGATATGCAAATCTTGATAAGGCAATGCCAAATTCATTACTAATTTAGGTTGGAAACTTTTCAGCAAAGCCACCAATTCAGGAACATTGTCGGCATCAACTTGGGCAGTTTGAGCTATCACTCCGTAGCGTTTCTTTAAGTCGTCCGCAATGGAATCGCACTTTTTCTTCGTCCGACTTGCTATCATTATTTCCGTAAAAACATCGGCGTTTTGCGCCAATTTATGAGCAGCCACCGTAGCCACACCACCCGCACCTATAATCAAAATTTTTGCCATAATTTTAATAATTTTAAATTCATAAACTTTGCCGTTTTTTGCACTTGGCATATAATTTGTTCACCCTTGTTTATCGAAAACGTGGATTTAAGTTTACAAAGATACAAATTTTTCAGAGATACGACACTTCCCCTACTCAGAAAAGTAGTCGTCAAGTAAAACTTTTTGTCAAGCTGATTGTTTTTTATACCTTTGCGTAAAATAATGCTTTTATGAAACGTATTGCAGTCCTCTATTTATCGTTAGCCATTTACGCTTTTGCACAAGCGCAATTCCGCACACAACTGTTTGTTGACAACGTAAAAACTTTGCAGGTTATTTTTCCCGACGACCCTTTGGCTTTGCCGATAATGGATTTGGATTCGGAAAATCGGCTGTGTGTTTCATTCGATGAGCTATCGTTCGACATAAAAAACTACCATTACAAAATTGTGCACTGCAACGCAGATTGGACACCTTCTAATCTTCAGGAATCGGAGTTTTTGGAAGGTTTTGCTAATGGACAAATTACAGACTACGCACTTTCGAGAAATACGACTAAACTCTACACCAATTACCGTTTTTTTGTTCCAAATGATGATTTAAAGCTCAAAATATCAGGCAACTATGCTGTTTTAATAGCGGAAGACAACGATTTTGACAATTTGATTGGTACTGCCTGTTTTTCGGTTGTGGAACCGCTACTCTCCGTCAATGCCAAAGTGCGCGGCAATACCGACATAGAACTGAACGGACGATTTCAACAATTGGAAATAACCATCGATAGAACCGGTTACGAAGTACGCGACCCTTTTTCGGAAATCAAGGTCTTGGTACGCCAAAACAACCGTTTTGATACGCAATCAGCCAATTTGAAACCGACTTTTATTTCGGGTAACACATTAACATTTATCAACAATCGCGCTCTTATTTTTGAAGGCGGCAACCAATATCGCGGCATTGATTTTGCTTCGGAATACGCCTACGGAGCAGGCATCGAACGCATTGTTTTTGAGCAAGGAGCGTTTCAAGTTATATTGTCGGAAGATAGTGAACGCAAAGACAGAGGCGTAGCACAAGGACATGACGCCAACGGTAAATTTATCGTAAACCGACAAAGCAGTGAAGATAAAAACACGGAAGCCGACTATATGTGGGTGCATTTCTCTTTCAAACGCCCCGAACCGTTTTTGAACGGTTCCGTACACCTTTTAGGCGATTTGTGCTATAATCGCTTGGACAACAGCAGTAGAATGCACTACAATTTTGAAACGCATTGCTACGAAAAATCGTTGCTGTTAAAACAAGGAGGTTACAATTTTCAATATATTTTTGTCCCTTCAGGAACTTCAAAAGGCACTTTGGAACAAACCGAAGGCAGCTATTGGCAAACAGATAACGAGTACGCTATCTACGTCTATCATCGTCCGTGGGGCGAACGTTACGACAGATTGGTTGTTGTAAAAACCATACGAAACTAACAGGAAAAACGATTGTCAGGCTTTTTTTGTTGTCTTCGTCGTTTTCGTCGTCTTTTTTGTCTTGTTCACTTTTTTCTCTTTCTCTTCTTTGTCTGTTTTTGTAGATTCGTTTTCGACAACATCTTTAGTAATCTCTTCTTCCGCTTCAGCCATTCCTTGTTTAAAATTTTTCACGCCTTTACCCAAACTCTTCATCAGTTCGGGAATTCTTTTTGCGCCAAACAGTAACAATATGGCAATGAGAATTAGAATTACCTCGGGCGCACCGAGAGAAAAGAGCAAAATAAAAAGAGTTTTCATATCAGAAATTGTGTTTAATAGTTCTTATTTTTGACCTTACGTGGCAAAGATACTATTTTATTCTATAATTTATGCGTATCATTACGTAAAATTTTTTACTTTTGTAAAATAAACGGGAAAACTTTTCCCGACAGGAACAAAATCAGGTAGAAACATTGAACATCAAGTTTTTTGATGCTGAAGTACAGATGAAAAAAAATCCGAACCAATTGACTTTTTGGGAACATTTGGAAGAATTTAGAGGAACGCTTATTCGGTCGCTGGCAGCAGTGGTCGTTTGTATGATTGTGGCGTTTTGTTTTAAAAACTTCCTGTTCGACAGTATCATTTTGGCACCAAAAGAGAGTGATTTTGTTACTTATCGCGCATTGTGTCGCTTAGCTACATCACTCAATTTGCCACAACTTTGCCCCGACGATTTTTCGCTGTCGCTCATTAATATTAATCTTTCGGGACAATTTATCATGCACTTTACCGTGGCGTTTTGGGTGGGATTAATCGCTGCCATGCCATTTGTGCTTTACCAACTATGGAAATTTGTTGCGCCCGCATTTTATGCCGACGAAAGCAAAAGTATCGTTAAAATTTTCATTTTCGGCAGTCTGCTTTTTATAATAGGTGTATGCGTTTCCTATTTCATCGTTTTTCCGCTTACCATCCGTTTTCTCGGCAGCTACGAAGTAAGCACAGCGGTTGCCAATCAAATCACATTGCAATCGTATATTTCCACATTTTGCGTACTTACACTTTGTATGGGAATTATGTTTGAAACACCGATGGTTATTGCCCTATTGTCAAAGTTGGGATTGATTACAAAAGCAATTTTAAGGAAATATCGCCGTTGGAGTATTATCATCATAATGATTTTGGCAGCCATCATCACGCCAACTTCCGACCCGTTTACTATGATGGTAGTTTGTCTGCCGCTTTTCTTGCTCTATGAAATAGGAATTTGGATATGTAAAAATTAATTGAAATTAAATTTGATTTTTATAAAAAAAATGTCTATATTGCAACTTATAATTAAGTTTAATTTTTGTCTGAAAAATATTCACATAAATAGTTGGCTATGAGTTATTTAAAATTTGACAGGATGCTACTTACCAATCTTGAGAAATCATTGGATAAGGAAATGTTGCGCACAAACAAAGCTGGAGCCTACGCCAGTACAACCATCATTGATTGCAATACACGCAAATACCATGGACTTTTTGTGGTACCTGTGCCAAATTTAGGCATCGAAAACTATGTTTTGCTGTCATCATTAGACGAAACCGTTATACAACACGGCGCAGAGTTCAATCTCGGCATCCACAAATATCAAGGCGACTACTATAGCCCGCGCGGGCACAAATACATTCGCGAATTCCATATCGACACGGTTGCTCGTACCATTTACCGCGTAGGTGGCGTGGTGCTGCAAAAAGAGCGTACTTTTGTGTCGGGCGAAAGTCGCATGCTTATCCGCTACACATTGCTCGACGCTCATTCGGCAACAACTTTGCGGTTTAAGCCGTTCCTCGCTTTCCGCAGCGTCAACGAACTGACACGCAAAAACTCCAACATCAATCGCGCTTACAGCGAAGTGGAAAACGGCATATCGTGGTGTCTCTATTCCGGTTATCCTAACTTGGTGATACAATTCAACAAAAAAGTAGAATTTATAGATAATGCCGATTGGTACAAAGGTATAGAATACTACAAAGAGCAAGAACGCGGCTACGATTTCAAAGAAGACCTTTACGTTCCGGGCTATTTTGAACTGCCTATAAAAAAAGGAGAAACCATCATCGTTTCGGCAGGCTTGGAGCCTGTTGCTTGCAGGTCGTTGAAGAAAATGTTCGACTACGAATTTACAAATCGCACACCACGCGACAGTTTCTTCAATTGCTTAAAAAACGCTGCTCAACAATTTTACAACAAACGCGAAGACGGCTACTATTTGCTGGCAGGTTATCCTTGGTTTAAATACCGCGCTCGCGACGAATTTATTGCACTTCCGGGTACAACGCTAGCCATTGGCGACATTGATATGTTTGAAAAAATGATGGAAATAGGCGTAAAAGCCGTGGACGACTTTTTGGCGATGCGACCTAAAACCACCCTGCTTAAAGAAGTCAGTTCGCCCGACGTACTGCTTTGGTTTTTGTGGGACATACAGCAACACGCCAAAGCCACATCAATAGAGCAGGCTGCCGAAAAATACGGTCGCGTAGTGAACGACATTATCGTTTTCATACGCAGTCAGAAACACCCCAATCTCTTCTTGCACGAAAATGGATTACTGTACACTAACGGACAAAGCAAGCCCGCTACATGGATGAACGCCGAAGAGAACGGCTATCCCATTACGCCACGTACGGGCTACATTGTAGAAATAAACGCACTTTGGTATAACGGTTTGAAATTTGCCTCTGAAATGGCACAAAAGAGCCGAAATAAAAAACAAGCGGATATTTTGAATTATCAAGCTGAAATTTCGCGCCAAGCTTTTGTTGATACTTTTTGGAACGGCAACTATCTGTTCGATTTTGTTGATGGCAACTATCAAGACCGCGAAGTACGTCCGAACATGATTTTTGCTATTTCGCTGCCCTACTCACCGTTAGATAAACGTCAGCAAAAATTGACTTTGGACATCATCACACGAGAGTTGCTCACCATCAAAGGATTGCGCAGTTTAAGTCCAAAAAGCCCTATATATCGTCCGGAATACATTGGCGGGCAGTTGGAACGCGACCGCAACTACCACAACGGACCGGTATGGCCATGGACTATCGCCGCCTTTGCCGAAGCCTACCTAAAAGTTTATAAAATGAGCGGAGTTTCATTTGTTCAACGACTATTAGGCGGTTTTGAAACGGAGTTGCGCGAACTGACTGTCGGCACGCTTTCGGAATTGTACGACGGCAATCCGCCTTTCCGCGGACACGGTGCTATGAGTTATGCCATGACAGTGGGCGAAGTACTACGGACACTTCACGTTTTGGACAGTTTTGTAAAAGAAAATGAAATAAAAGATAAATAGATATGAAAGCTTTAATGTTTGGATGGGAATTTCCGCCGCACATTCTCGGAGGATTAGGCACGGCAAGCTACGGGCTTACCAAAGGTATGTCGCTGCAACCCGATTTGGAAATTACGTTTGTCATCCCAAAACCATGGGGCGACGAAGACCAAAGTTTTTTACGCATCATAGGAGCCAATCAAATACCTGTGGTTTGGAAAGATGTTAATTGGGACCATGTGAACAGCCGCATCGGTAATTTTATGAGCCCCGACGACTACTACCATTTCCGCAATAACATCAAGTACGATTTTCGACGTATCGGTACCGACGATTTGGGATGCATCAATTTTTCGGGACGCTATCCCGAAAACCTTCTGGAAGAAATATCCAACTACGAAGCTGTTGCAAGCGTCATCGCCCACGCTATCCAATTCGACGTTATCCATGCGCACGATTGGCTGACCTATCCCGCCGGACGTTTTGCCAAACAAATCAGTGGCAAACCTATGGTAATACATGTGCACGCCACCGATTACGACCGTAGCCGCGGACAGGTAAATCCCGACGTGTACCGAATAGAAAAAGAAGGCATGGACGCTGCCGACCACATTATGACCGTGAGTAATCTCACAAGACGGACTGTTATTGAAAAATATCACCAACATCCTGACAAAGTAACCACCGTTCATAATGCCGTGGAACCTATGGCAAATGTGGAAGAATTTACCAAAAGCGAACGCAACGACAAAGTGATAACATTCCTTGGTCGCATCACCATGCAAAAGGGTCCTGAATACTTTGTGGAAGTAGCTACGCGCGTACTTCAACACACCAAAGGCGTGCGTTTTGTTATGGCAGGAAGTGGCGACATGATGAATAAAATGATTCGACTTGTTGCACAAAAAGGAATTGCCGACAAATTTCACTTTACAGGATTTCTCAAAGGTCGCCAAGTTTATGAAATGCTTGCAGAAAGTGATGTTTACATGATGCCGTCCGTTTCGGAACCTTTCGGCATATCGCCGTTGGAAGCGATGCAAGTGGGTACGCCAAGCATCATTTCTAAACAATCGGGCTGCGCCGAAATATTAAATCATGTTATAAAAACCGACTATTGGGATATTGATGCTATGGCTGACTACATTCACGCTATTGTAAAATATCCCGCCATGTATAATTCGCTCCGCGAAAACGGACTGGCAGAAGTTAACAACATAAAATGGGAATACGCCGGTCAGAAAGTAAGACGCATCTACGACATGGTATGCGGCAGATAATAATGAAAAACAATAAAATAGTATCAATATGAAAACCATCAATTTTTGTTTCCGCGTTCATCAACGCCCCAACTTGAAACGCTACCGCTTTTTCGAAATCGGCAACGACCATTATTATTATGACGATTATGCCAACGAATCGGCTATACGTTACGCTTCCGACAACTGCTACTTAGAAGCCAACCGCATTTTGTTGGATATGATACGCAGTTCGAATGGAAATTTCAAAGTCTCCTTTTCTATCTCCGGTTTGGCTTTGGAACAATTTGAACAATACGCTCCCGAAGTAATCGACAGTTTCAAAGAATTGGCAAAAACGGGCAGTGTGGAATTTTTGGCTACACCTTACGGTCATTCCCTCGCTGCTTTGTATAACGAAGACGAATTTGCCTTGCAAGTAAATATGCAAGCCAATAAAATCAAAGAACTGTTTGGTAAAAAACCGACAACTTTTGCTAATTCGGCACTACTCTACTCCGACGAAATAGGCAATACCATAGCATCGTTGGGTTACAAAAACATAATAGTAGAAGGCGCAAAACACATACTGGGATGGAAGAGTCCGAACTATCTCTATTCACACGCTTACAATAACAAAATTAAACTTTTAGTGCGCAACAACAAACTGAGCGACGATATCAACTACCGTTTTTCAAATTGGTCGTGGGATCAATACCCGTTGACCGCTGAAAAATTCATCGGATGGATAAAAGACGCTCCGGAAGCCGAAAATATTTTCACTGTCTTTATGGGTTACGAAGCTTTAGGCATTTTGAACCACAAAGACAGCGGCATTTTTGAATTTTTCAAGGCTTTACCGTTTTATGCCATAGAACAAAACATCGGATTTGAGCTGCCGTCAGAAATTTGCAAGAAAAACAAACCCGTAGATACGCTTTCCGCACTTTATCCTATGTCGTGGACAGACGAAGAAAAAGACGTCAGCGCATGGTGCGGCAACGAATTGCAAAACGAAGCATTGACCAAACTTTATAATTTGACCGAGCGCGTGCATCTCTGCTCCGACCCAATGATTAAAGTCGATTGGCAACTTCTGCAAGATACTGCCCACTTCTTTTTCATGAATACGAAGCACTATTCAGACGGTATGATTTACGCTCAAAAAATTCCGTACGAATCACCTTATGAAGCATTTACAAACTATATGAATGTTTTGAGCGACTTTATCGAGCGCGTCAATGCTCAATATCCGACGGACATTGAAAGTGAAGAGTTGAATGCACTTTTGAAAACTATTCGCAATCAAGAAGAACTAATTAAGAAATTGGAAACAAAGAAAAAAGCGGCAAAAAAATAACTCTGCAAACTTTTTCATAAAACAGAAACGGGACTTTTGTCCCGCTTCTGTTTTTTATTCAAAATTCTTTAAGGTAGCCAATAGCAATTGCCAAAATTTTTGAGTTGCGGCAATGTCCAAACGTTCATCGGGCGAATGTACTCCACGCATGGTTGGTCCGATAGAAGCCATATCCATACCCGGATATTTTTCGGAAAACAATCCGCATTCCAAGCCTGCATGTATAGCTTTTATTTTCGGTTCTTCGCCAAACAGTTGCCTGTAATTGTCAGCAATGGCATTGGCAATTTTTGAATTCGGATTGGGCTTCCAACCCGGATAACCGTCGCCATGTTTCACCTCTGCTCCGGCAAGAGAGAAAACGCTATTTACCATATTGGCGATGTCGTATTTAGACGATTCTATCGAACTGCGCTGACTGGTACCAACTATTATTTTATTGTCTGTCAGCATTTTCACCGATGCAAGATTGGTAGAAGTTTCCACCAATCCCTTCATGTCATCGCTCATACGAATAACACCGTGCGGACAAGCATACAAAGCATTTAACAACTTCCAAGTGGACGTGTCATCAACACACTTTGTGGGTAATTCTGCCGATGACAAATCCAACGACACGTTAGGTTCAGTGATACGCAATTCCTCCTCAATATCGTTTATGTAATGGTTCATCGCTATGCGCACTTCTTCTTTTTTCCCCATCGGCGTCAAAAATAAAGCTTCAGCTTCGCGAGGTATGGCATTACGCAAATTACCACCGTCAATTTTAGCCAATTTTACTTCCATTTTTTGCATCAAACTCCACAAAAAACGTACAAGAATTTTATTCGCATTACCACGTCCTTTATCGATATCGTCGCCGGAATGACCACCAACAAGACCGCTCACTTTGAGCGAAAAAGCAGCAAATCCTTTTGGTGACGGCTGTTCTGTGTAGGTAAACACCGCAGTCGTATCAATGCCTCCTGCACAACCGATAAAAATTTCGCCGTCGTCTTCCGAGTCAAGATTAATAAGCGTAGAACCCGACAAAAAGCCTTTTTGCAATGCAAACGCACCTGTTAAGCCCGTTTCTTCGTCCACCGTAAACAGGCATTCAAGTGCTCCGTGTTCAATGACATCGGAAGCTAAAACCGCCAATTGCGCTGCCATTCCAATACCGTTATCGGCACCCAAAGTCGTACCTTTTGCTTTCAACCAACCGTCCTCCACATAAGTTTCTATCGCATCTTTTTCAAAATCGTGCACCACCGAACTATTTTTCTCACACACCATATCCATGTGCGACTGCAAAATGATGGACGGTCTGTTTTCATAGCCTTTCGAAGCATTTTTACGTATCAACACATTGCCGGCAGCATCGGTTTTATAGTCTAATCCGTGTTTTTCGGCAAAACGGCACAAATATGCACTTATCTCCGCCTCTTTTTTCGAAGGACGCGGAATTTGACATATCTCTTTAAAATAATGAAACACCTCTTGCGGTTGCAATTCTTCAATAGTCATAATCAGTAGTTCAATAATTTTAGTAATTCAAATAGTTTGTCAAAGTTCGTAATATTTTTTGAAAAATGAGGCATAAAAGCCTATAAAAATCCATAAAGCTATCGCAAATAAGCACTAAACAATGTTAAATATATCATTTTTTAACAACTTACCGCTTATTTTTCAGGACAAATTCATATCTTTGTAAATTAATTCAGAATAGTATGGAACTATTAATCGGTACTACAATTATTATTGTCTTAATTGCTATTCTTTTATTAGGCATACGGGTGTTTTTTACCAAAAACGGTAAATTTCCCAACACTCACATAGGCAATAGTAAGGCGATGCGCGAACGTGGAATCGGTTGCGCCACATCGCAAGATAGAGCTGCACAACAAACAAAAAAAATAAAACAATAATTATGAAAAAAATCACATTTTTACTATTGACCGCCGTTATAGTTGCTGCTTGCGGTAAAAAAAGTAACGACGAAAACAACACTAACGACAACGCTATCTCTCAAAGTCAGCAATTTTCGTTTGCCGTTGTTAATGTGGACACACTGATGTCCCAATATGAGTTTGCAAAAATTTCGAACGAGAAATTGATAAAAAAACAGGAAGATTCGCGTCTGAAAATCAATCTACAAGTGCGTCAATTGCAAAATGAAATGATAGATTTTCAAAAGAAAATAGAAAACAATGCTTTTTTGACCCGAGAACGCGCCGAAAGTGAACAACGCCGACTGCAAAAGAAACAAAGCGATTTGGAAGCGTTAGACCGCGAACTGACACAAAGCCTAATGCAGGAGCAACAGACTTTGAGCCAACAGTTTAGAGACAGTATAAATGCCGTTATCGCCGTTTTGAACAAAGACGGAAAATACGAACTGATTATCTCTACAAGTGCAATAAACGATAACGTGCTGTATGCCAAACCGCAATACGACATTACCCAACAAGTACTGGACGCATTGAACGCACGCTACGCCAAAAAGAAAAAGTAAGCTGCGAAAAACTTCTTAAACATAAAAAGCTGCCTTAAGGCAGCTTTTTTATTATCAGTTGTACGCATTATATCACAATCCTTTGGTAATATCTTCCCACAATTTTTCTTGCGGAACAGGCGCTTCTATGTATGTTTTTTTCTTTGTTACGGGATGCACAAACTCTACCGAACGTGCATGCAACGAAATGCCGCCATTGGGATTGGAACGTTGAAAACCGTATTTTAAATCACCTTTAATGGGCGAACCTATTTTTGCCAATTGACAACGTATTTGATGATGCCGACCGGTTTCTAAATTGATTTCGAGCAATGTGTAGTTTTCCGCTTTAGCCAACGTTTTGTAATACAAAATCGCCTTTTTTGAAGAGCCTTTTTGACTGTCGTAAGCATACGATTTGTTCTGTTTTTCGTTGCGCACAAGATAATGCTCCAATTTGTCGGAAGGTTCGGCAGGCGGATTTTTCACTATCGCCCAATACTTTTTTTGAATTTCTTGCTTTTTAAACATCTCGTTGAGACGCGACAAAGCTTTGCCGGTTTTAGCAAACAGCACCACACCCGTTACAGGACGGTCTAAACGGTGCGTAACTCCGCAAAAAACATTCCCCGGTTTATTGTACTTTTCTTTCAGGTAGGCTTTTATCATGTCGGGCAACGTTACATCGCCCGTTTTATCTCTTTGAACTATTTCGGAACAATTCTTATTTACCGCAATAATGTGGTTGTCTTCATACAAAATTTCCATACGGCACTCTACAAATTGCGTTGTCTTAATACTTCATAAATCATAATGGCAGAAGCCACGGAAACATTGAGCGACTCGATGTTACCGACTATTGGAATGGAAACAATATCGTCGCAAATGCGAAGAATTTCGGGCGAAACGCCCACATCTTCGGCTCCCATTACCAACGCTACCGGCTCTGTAAAATCGACTTTCGTATAGGAATGTTGCGCCTTCTCGGAAGCCGCCACTACCTTGATGCCCGAACTTTGCAAAAATTGCACCGTATTTTTCAAATTCATTTCGCGGCACACGGGAATAGTATGCAACGCACCCGCTGAAGTTTTTACCGCATCGGCATTTACCATTGCCCCGCCACGACTTGGCACTACTATGGCATGCACGCCGGCACATTCGCAAGTACGCGCTATCGCTCCAAAATTGCGCACATCGGTAACACCGTCGAGAATAACAATAAACGGATTGCGCCCTTCTTCGTAAAGAGTAGGAATGATATTGTCAATATGCTGATATTCAATAGACGACAAAAAAGCTATTGCCCCTTGATGATTCTTGGTAGTAAAACGATTTAGCTTTTCCAACGGCACTTTTTGTACGGGAATGTTGGTTGATTTTATTTTTTCGAACAACTCACGCGCCAATTCGCCACCCACATCTCGACGCAAGAATATTTTATCCAACTCCTTGCCGGCATCAATAGCTTCAATGACAGCACGGAGCCCGAAAATCATATTTTTTTCCTTTGGGGGTTTCATTAAAGATTGACCTGTTTTGTAAAAACTACACTAAAAATAAGTTTACAAAGGTAGTGAAAAATAGTGAGATTATTGCTTTTGAAAGTCCTGCATTTTTTTGTACCTTTGCATACAATTTTGTAAAATGGATAGGCTTCGATTTTTAAGTATAGGTAGCGGTAGTAGCGGAAATTGTTACTACATTGGAACCGGCGAATATGGATTTCTCATAGATGCCGGCATCAACGTACGTACGATAAAACACGCACTCAAAGAAAAACATTTGAATTTTGAAAATATTTGGGGCATTTTTGTTACGCACGACCACACCGACCACATAAAATCCGTAGGAATTTTAGGCGAAAAGTACCACATTCCGGTCTATTTGACACAGGAAATGCGAGACGGAATCAACCGTAACTACAAAATTACCGATAAATTGGTTTCGTGTTGCAAATATTTCCGTAAGGGCGAAAACATTGTTATTAAAGACTTTACTTTTCGAGCATTTCCCGTGAGCCACGATGCCTCCGACTGCGTAGGCTACTCCATTCGCTATAAAAATCAACATTTTGTAATTGCCACCGATTTAGGATTTATCAGTAAAGAAGTTGCCGACCAAATAGCGAAAGCCAACTATTTGGTGATTGAAGCCAACTACGACGAAGATATGTTGCAATACGGCACTTACTCCTATCCGCTTAAGCAACGTGTGAAAAGCTATTTGGGACATTTGAGCAATACACACACAGCTAATTTCTTAGCCGACAACTGGCACGACGGATTACAATACGTTTTTCTTTGCCATTTAAGCGAAGACAACAACACCCGCGAAATAGCCTACGAAACGGTAAACAACGCTCTACAAGCGAAAGGAATCAGCCCGAAATTACTTTACGCTTTGCAACGCACCGTACCTTCGGAACTTTATATTTTTGACGACATCGTTAAGGAACAATAATTGATTCGCGCCGTAGTGAATAATGATTGCGCAACACTTCGAACATTTCGGGATGTTGTTTCAATTTTGTCGAATCTTCTTCTATCGAATAATTTTTCAAGAAAGCCTTGTACGGCGATTGCTTGCCAATATGAATAAGTGATTTTGGCGGTAATTGAACTTGAAAATCTTCTAAAGGAAAGCCAAAAAATCGAGCGACAGCTTGCACCGACATGGTTGTTGCATTGGCTTTACCATCAGCCGAATAACCGGCAATATGCGGCGTTCCCAATGCGCACATACGCAACAACTCCAAATCAATATCAGGCTCATTTTCCCAGCAATCGATTACAACATCGGATATTTTACCGCTATTTAAAGCCTGTTTTAATGCTGTTTCATTGACAACACCATCGCGAGCGGAATTGATAATAACCGGACGACGTGCCAAATTGTTAAAAAATTCAGCATCAGCCAAATACTTAGTAGCATACACGCCTGTTGAAGTTAGTGGCGTATGAAAAGTAATCACATCGCTTTCGTGCTGAATAGTAGCTAAATCTACAAACAGGGCAGCACCTTCACGGTCGGCTCTCGGCGGGTCGTTGCGCAGTACTCGCATTCCCAAATGATGCGCTATTTTTTCCACTTCGGCGCCGACATGCCCCACTCCGACAATACCCAGCGTTTTTTCGTTCCAATCAACACCGTTTTTTTCAGATAAAAAACTTAGTGCCGAAGCTACATATTGCCCGACAGCAACAGCATTGCAGCCGGCT
>DUQS01000039.1 GCA_012837685.1 Bacteroidales bacterium | reverse complement strand
TCATCTTCCGTTTCGGCGTTCACTTTACATACGGATGCTATTTCATCATTGCGTTTTTCCAAGTTAATCAGCCGAACACCTTGTGTGGCACGTCCCATAACGCGTAAGTCCGCAACCGCTAAACGAATAACAATGCCTGATTTGTTAATTATCATCAAGTCATTTTCGTCCGTAACATTCTTAATAGTTACCAATTTTCCCGTTTTGTCGGTGATGTTGATGGTTTTCACACCTTTTCCTCCGCGGTTGGTTATTCGGTAGTCATCTAAGTTGGAACGTTTTCCATAACCCAATTCCGAAACCACAAGAATATCGTCCGTTGTATTTTTCTCTACACAAATCATGCCAACTACTTCATCGTCTTCGTTGTCCAGTGTCATACCTCGTACTCCGGTGGCGGTTCTACCCATTTCGCGAACTTTAGTTTCGTTGAATCGAATGGCGCGACCATTGCGGTTAGCAATGATTATTTCGTGATTGCCGTCGGTCAGTCGCACTTCTATCACTTGGTCATCTTCACGTAAAGTTATGGCGTTAATTCCGTTTTGACGTGGACGTGAATAGGCTTCCAAACACGTTTTTTTAACAGTGCCTTGTTTGGTACAGAATACTAAATAATGTGCTTGGTTAAATTCCGCATCTTGCAAATTTTTAACACGAATGTACGCAGTAACCTTGTCGTCATTTTCAATATTCAACAAATTTTGAATAGCACGACCTTTGCTTGTTTTGTTGCCTTCGGGTATTTCGTACACTTTCAACCAATAGCAACGTCCCTTTTGTGTAAAGAACATCATGGTATTGTGCATAGAAGCCGGATAAATGTGTTCGATAAAGTCTTCATCTCGCGAAGAGCTTCCTTTAGAACCCACACCTCCCCTATTCTGCGCTCTAAAATCCGATAATGGCGTGCGTTTTATATAGCCTAAATGCGAAATGGTAATAATCATTTCTTCGTCGGAATAAAAATCTTCAGGATTGAATTCCTCAGAAGCATAAACAATTTCGGAACGGCGGGCATCGCCATATTTTTCCTTCACTTCTATCAATTCCTGCTTGATAATTTCCATGCGACGTTCTACGCGTGCCAAAATATCTTTTAAATCTTCAATTCGTTTCAACAAATCTTCGTATTCCGTACGCAATTTATCCTGCTCCATTGCGGTAAGCTGACGCAGTCTTAATTCCACAATGTATGTGGCTTGCCTATCCGATAAATCGAAGCGTTCAATTAAGCGGTGTTGGGCTTCCGAAGGTGTTTTTGAACTACGTATAATGGCAATGGCTTCGTCCAGATTGTTGAGAATAATCATGCAGCCTTCCAGCAGTTCGGCGCGTTCTTGAGCTTTTGCCAATTCGAACTGTGTGCGGCGGGTTACTACTTCGTGGCGATGTTCTACAAAATAGTGTATTAAATCTTTCAAATTGAGTAAACGTGGTCGTCCATATACCAATGCGATATTATTGATGCTGAATGACGATTGTAAAGCTGTGTCCTTGAACAGTTTATTGAGTATAACATTGGCGTTGGCATCGCGTTTAATATCGATGACGATGCGCATACCATCACGGTCTGATTCATCATTAACATTGGAAATACCGTCAATGCGTTTGTCGATAACCATATTGCCAATGTTTTTTATCAAATCGGCTTTGTTGACCATGTATGGTATTTCGTTCACGATAATTTTCTCGCGTCCGTTTTCGTCTGTTTCTATTTCTGCTTTAGAACGAATAACTACTCGCCCACGTCCCGTTTCATAGGCTTCTTTTATGCCGGCGTAGCCGTAGATAATGCCTCCTGTCGGAAAATCGGGAGCTTTAATGTAGTGCATTAGCTCTTCTACGGTTATTTCATTATTTTCAATGTAAGCGATAGTGCCATCTATACACTCCGAAAGGTTGTGTGGAGCCATATTGGTAGCCATGCCCACAGCAATGCCGGAAGCACCATTAATTAGCAAATTGGGAATGCGTGCGGGAAGTACAACCGGCTCATCCAACGTTTCGTCGAAGTTTTTTTGGAAATCGATGGTATCTTTGTTGATATCTTGTAGTATATCTTCCGCAATTTTTTGTAAACGTGCTTCGGTGTAACGCATAGCAGCGGGGCTGTCGCCGTCCACAGAACCAAAGTTTCCGTGTCCGTCCACCAAGGGATATCTCAGCGACCACGGCTGTGCCAAACGCACCAAAGTACCATAAATAGAAGAGTCTCCGTGTGGGTGGTATTTACCCATAACTTCACCGACTATACGCGCCGATTTCTTATATGGTTTGTCGGAAGTGTTTCCCAATTCATTCATTCCAAACAAAACTCTTCGTTGAACGGGTTTGAAACCGTCCCTAACATCCGGAAGAGCACGCGAAACAATGACTGACATTGAATAATCAATGTAAGCCGTCTTCATTTCCTCTTCGATATTAATTCGGATAATTTTTTCTTGTTCAAGCATTTACGTTGTTTTTTGTTGTTAATCGAAAATTCGCATAAAGGTACAACATTTTGCTGTATTGACCAACTTTTTGAGTCAAAAAAATAGATGATTTTTTCAACATTTACTACGTAATATGCCGTTGTTTGTTTCTGTTTTATTGCACCTATTTTTGTTATTTGGTGTAGCGTTTAAAAGGTAGGTGTAAATGAACTTAGAAAAACAGTAAAGTTAGGGATTTTTAAGTTCAATTTGAGTGTTTAAACTCTTCATAAGTGTTATCAGAGAAAAATACAATGATGCTTTTGATATTCTGATAACCGACTGATATAGTTTCTCTGTCGCTGTTTACAGTTGATATATTTTCATCTGTTGCTTTTTGCGGTTGTTTTTCATTGTTTCCATCTGATAATGAATTAGTTTCAATAATATTATCGAACAATCCGGGCTCACGAGGATTTGATTTTTGGCGATACATCTCTCCTTTACCCAAAATAAGCCACTCAGGATTGATATTGGGAAAGTTTTCGAGGATTTTTCGCATCACATCTAAACTAGGATTATTACGACCGTTAATAATGTGCGACATCGATGAACGTGTAATACCTATTATATCGGCACATTGTTTAGCCGTTAAATTCTCACGTTCCAATAATTTTACAATTTTTTCACTGTCAGTCATAGCTATTTTATTTGTTTACAAATGTAGAAATAATATTTTACATTTGCAAATAATTGAAAGTTTACAAATGTAACTATCTTGTTTTTGAAATAGTTAAAAATTCAATATTCACAATCTATTTAAAATAGTTAATTAACTGCTCATCAATCGCTTTATATGTTAAGTATTTGTTTAGATATTTAATTTTAATTGATTGGAAACAAACAGATTATATTTCAATAGTAATTATTTTAACAACTAATTTAACATTATCGATAATTAAACTCTCATAACTTATTATTTTAATTCATATTATTTATATAAATTATTGGTTTATAGTGTATTAAATATATAAAATAAAAAATGTTAATCTCAAAATCTACCTGTTTACAAAAACAAACAACTTATCGTTTATTGTTGTTTATGTTTGTAACTTATTTATACTGTTGATTAGTTTACAAATGTAATCTCGTAACATTATTTATAAATAAATAGTTTAGTTCCAATTGTAAACTTTCCTACTTCGTCAAAATTTAAATATTCTGATGGAGAGTGCAACTTTCAATTAAATATGCGATTCTCGTGAAGGCAAAAAAAGGGCTACCCTTTTCCGGATAGCCCATCAATAATTATGTTTAGCGGATTTTAATCGTTTGTTTCTTCAGTCAAATCTTTATCGACTAAAATACGTCCGCAATATTCGCATACAATAATTTTTTTGCGCGAACGGATGTCTAATTGTCTTTGTGGTGGAATTTTGTTAAAGCAACCTCCGCAAGCATCGCGTTCTACCATAACTACAGCCAAGCCATTGCGTGCATTTTTGCGAATGCGTTTAAATGCTGTAAGTAAGCGCTGGTCTATTATTTGTTCTATTTTTTTACCTTCTTCACGCAACGCCTCTTCCTGTTGGCGGGTGTCGGCAATAATTTCGTCTAATTCACCCTTTTTCTGTTCGAGGTCTATTTGGCGCTCTTTTAGCCGTTCGGTCGCATCAGCCAATTCTTCGTTTTTAGCCTTTTGGTCGGCTGTAAACTCTCTGATACGCTTTTCGCACAATTCAATGGATAAATTTTGGAACTCGATTTCTTTCGATAAAGAGTCGTATTCACGATTGTTGCGAACATTGTTTTGCTGTTCGGTACTTCTTGCGATTTTTGCGTTTGCCTCTTCTATTTCAATTTTTTTCTGGGCAAGTGCTTTTCCCAATTCGGCTATATCGCTGTTGTACTTTTCAATACGTGTTTGAAGTCCGATGATTTCGTCTTCTAAATCTTGAACTTCTAAAGGTAATTCGCCACGAAGGGTTTTGATTTTGTCAATTTCGGAAACAACTTTTTGTAGTCTGTAAAGGGCTTTAAGGCGTTCTTCTACAGATATTTCTTTTACTTCCGAAGTGTTTGTTGTTACAGTAGCCATATTTTAATTTATTATAAATGAGTTTTTTAACTGTAAAAAACGGTTTCCCCGTCTTGGGAAAACAAATGAATTGCAAAGTTAGGAAAATTTTTGATAAGTTGTTCTTTTATTATTTCTTTTGTGTGCTGTTCCGATTCAAAATGTCCGATGTCGGCTATTACCAACTCATTATTAGCTTCGGCAAATCGGTGATAAGTAACGTCAGCCGTAACGTAAATATCTGCACGAGAACGTTTTGCGTCTGAAATAAAATCAGCTCCGCTCCCACCGCACAAAGCTACTTTTTTTATAGGACGGTGCAGCAATGCGGAATGTTTAATACAAGGCGTGCCAAAAGTTTGTTTCAGAATATTCAAAAATTCTTCTTCGGTTACAGGCTGCGATAAACGTCCTACAACGCCCGCTCCTACCTGATTCCATCTGTTTTCCAATGGTATTAAATCAATAGCCGGCTCTTCGTAAGGATGCGTGGAAATTAACGCTTGTACAGCTTTTGCAATTAAATAGTTAGGAAGAATGATTTCCAAACGACTTTCATTTTCATAATGTATTTCGCCTATTTCGCCACAAAACGGATGGCAATCTTCTCCGGCTTTGAAAGTTCCTGTTCCCGGATGCGAAAAACTGCATGAACTGTAATTACCAATGTTACCTCCTCCGACAGCAAATAAGGCTTCTTGTAGTTTTTCAATGTGCGTTGTTGGTGCAAAAGTGACCAATTTGGTAAGCATGCCCGTTTTAGGCGACAACACTTTAATATCTTTCAGGTTGAGTTTTTCAGCCATACACCAACTTACTCCATTAAAGGCATTATCCAGATTTGTGTGTGCAGCATAGAGCGCAATATCGTTTTTTATAGCTTTTGCCACGCAGCGTTCGGTTTCTGATTGTCCGTTGAGCTTTTTTATGCCTTTAAAAATAATTGGATGATGCGCAACGATAAGATTGCATTGTTTGTCAATAGCTTCATTAATTGCCGACTCGGTAATATCTACACATATTAATATACCTGTAATTTCCATATTATGGTTGCCGACTATCAATCCTGCATTATCGTAGGATTCTTGAAGTGCCAAAGGTGCAAATTTTTCTATTGCATCGGTAATTTGTTGAAGTTTCATAGCGTTTATTTTTATAGATGTACTTGTTCTATTTCTCCCATGGCGACGTAGTAGATATAACCTTCCGTTTCGTAGCCCATTTGAGTAAGAAAACGGATATAGCGCCGCACTTGGTAGTGATAATTGTTTTGTTTGGCATTGCCGAATTTATAATCGACAACAATTGCTCTATTATTGTGTATCATTATCCTATCCGGACGGTAAACGGAACCGTTGGGAAGAAGGATTTCTTTTTCGTTGAGTACTTTATATTTTCCTGAAAACCAATCTTTTACTTTCTCATTACTGAAAAATGATTCTAAGTTTTTGTCCAATTTCAGTTTTTCTTCGGCTGTGATAATTCCTTGATTTACCAACGATTGCGAATAGTTTTTTATGTCGTTTATATTATCTATATTCGCAATCAAATTGTGCATGATTATACCATATTTCCGTGTGTCGTTGCCACTAAAACTTTCTTCTCCATTAATTGAATATTGATAGTGCAATTTCAGCTTATCGTGTGCCAAAACTGACGGATAGCTGTCGCTTATATAATCGGATGGTGTTGATGCCTTTTTGTTGGCATTTGTTGCAAGTTTGCCCAATGTGAATTGCGTGCAATTTTCTCCATCACTTTGCTTAAATGAAAATTCGGAAGTAGTGCAAAATTGATGTAGTACAGTAGATATTTGTAAGCTGTCTTGATTTTTAGGTAACGGTTTTACCCACAGACATAAGTTGTGTTTAGCTCTTGTAAATGCAACGTAAGCCACGTTGAGAGTGTCGATGTAGTTATATAGTTGTTCGTTGTAATAATCGGTGTTGAAAAAGCTGTTTGCTAGTTTTTTTTCGTAATTAACAGGAATAATGGGCATTTCGTTGAAAGGTGCTTCCTGGGGTTCGCACCAAAGTATTTTATAGTCGTGTTCGTTGAACGTCCAATCGCAGAACGGAACAAATACTGTGTCAAATTCGAGACCTTTGGACGAATGGATGGTCATAATACGTATGGCTTCTTGTGAGTCGGAAGCCACTAAAAATTGTTTACTCGACTTTTTCTCCCAATAATCTAAAAAATCTTTGATGTCCGAACCGTTGGTTTGCGAATATTCGTAGATACAATCTTGAAAACCTTGCAGAAAGGCGGTATCGTTACTGTCCGACAAATCGAAAAGAATGATAATTTGCTCGGTAAGGTTGAAAAGCGAAGTATATTCAATGGTTTCCAGCGCATTAGCCGTTTCCGTTCCAAAAAGTTTGGGCACCCACTCTTTTTCGCTGACTAATTTGCCCAGCAAATTGTTAGTTTTTTCCAAACTCAAATGTTTCAATTTGGAATATTGCGTTATCAATATGGCGTTGTTGTGGCTCTCTTTAGGATTTGCCAAATAAGTAAGCAGACTGATAATGAATTGAATAGACAATGATGATTCGAGCAAAAGAGCTTCGTTTGAAATGACGTTGTATTTGTAATTTTGCTTTTCAGGATGTTCTTCCGCATAATTGAGCAGGAAATTTGCAATTTCGCCGGCTTCTCTGTTGGTGCGCGTCAATATTGCCATTTGCCGTAATAGATAACCGGCTTCCTGCATTTTTTCTATGGTTGTTGCCAAATTTTCAAGCACTTGTTTTTGCCAGCTACTCGCCGATTTCATAAACGACACCTGCACATAGCCCTCTTTAGCGTTTGGGGATATTTTTTGCTTTACTTCGTCTGAATAGATTTGCCGTATGGTTTCCGCACGCTTTTGAGCCTCTTCTGTGTCATCAAACGAGTTAGCCAATTGATTGGCTATAGATGTAAAAGCCATATTGTTGAACAAAATAACGTTTTTGTCACTGCGCCAATTGGTGTCTAATACGTTAATTTGCGGGTTAATGGCTTTAAAATCTTCCATCACTTGTTGATTTAGCAGTTTCCAATCGGAATTCCGCCATCGATAGATGCTTTGCTTTACGTCTCCTACAATGAGATTTTTGTGACCCTTTGCAATACTTTCACGGAGCAATGGCAGAAAATTGTTCCATTGTTGTGCCGAAGTGTCCTGAAATTCATCTATTAAATAATGTGCAAGCGTAACTCCCGTTTTTTCGTAAATAAATGGAGTGTCGCTGCCTTTGATAATTTTGTCTAAAAAATCATTGGTATTGCTTATCAGCATTAGGTTGTTTTCGTTGGTGTATTGCTGTATATAATTTTCAACATCGGACAGAATACCCAAAATAAATAAGTTTTTGATGGCTGATTTTGCTGTAAAATAATCTTTGGATTGATCGCTATCGAGCAAATTAAGTGCCTCCGATAAAAGCGGATTAAGCTCATTATAAGCCTTTTCTATCCGTGCTTTGATATCGGGAGCAGTTTGCGTAGAGTACCACTCTTCTAGGTTATTTTCGGCTTGTTTAGCGCGTTTGCTTGGTTCGTAATTTTTTTCTCTTAATTTTGGAAAAATGTTGTAAAACGACCCTTTCGTATATTTAAAATCGGTTGGCTGCAAAGCATATTTTTTTAGAACGTCATCGGCACTGTCGGCAATTTTTGCCATTTTTTCATCAAACTGTGTAATGATGTCTTGCAATTTTTTACGGTAATTTTTCAGCTTGTTTTTATCGGATAGAATATTTGAAAGTTCTTCGATATGTTTTTTGTAAGTTTCCGTAAAAAGTTGGTTTGATAAATCAGCTATTTCGGTTGTAAAATCCCATTTTGACGAAGATTCGCCTACGCGCTTTTCCGAAAAATCAATAAGCCAATTAAGCAATTCCTTGTTTTCACTTTTGTCCAAATCGAACAACATATTGCTGATGGACTGTTCAAGTACGGTATCGGTATCCAATTCCACCGAATAGCCGTTTTGTAAGCCTATTTCTCGTGTAAAAGCAGAGACTATTTGTTGGAAAAACGCATCAATGGTACTGATTTGAAATCCTGAATAATCGAATAATATTTGATTGAGAAACTGTCTCGCAATTTTTTGGCATTCCTCTTGCGAAAGTTCGGGAAAATCGCGTTTTAAATTGGCGGTGTACTGTGATTTGTTTGTGGTGAGATTGAAAAGTTCGCTTATAATGCGTTTTTTCATCTCATCGGTGGCTTTGTTGGTAAACGTTACAGCCAAAATATGACGATAAGACTGACTGTCTAAACGATTGGTATAAAGCAGCTTGATATATTCGTAGGTAAGTCGGAAAGTTTTTCCCGAACCGGCTGATGCTTTGCAAATTTCAAGAAGGGTTTCTGGCATTATTTTCGCGTGGTTTTCGGAGCAAAGATAATAAAAAAATGGCAGTTAGATTTTCTTTGTTCTTTTTCTTTTATTGTTAAACAAATAAAAACTTACATTTTTTGTAAAAAAGTTTGGTATATTGAAATTATTTTGTATTTTTGTAATGTTGTTTTGTGTCTTTACGGTGCAAAACAACGAATAAAGAGTAGAATAGCATACCTGGCGTAGACCTAAGTCGCCGCTACTCTTTATTTTTTTGTAAAAAAGTTTGGTATATTGAAATTATTTTGTATCTTTGCAACGTAAAGTCTTTTTTGACTTTAAGACTGTGCTACGGCTCAGTCCCCGCGGGGGGAGTAATTGCTCTCTACCGCTTTTTTTATTTAGTTTACCTTTCTTTTGTAGTCCACATTTTGTTAATTTCCTATTTAAAAGTGTTTAAAAACCTATCATAAATAGATTTTTGGTATACTTGTTTGTATATTTAATGTAATTAATCTTCTTTTTTAAAATTAAAATTGTAACTTTGCTGATTAATTACTACCCATGAAACGAAAAACAAATCCTCTATTTTTTGGCTACTTAATAGTCGTTTTCCTTCCTATTGCGCTGGTAATTACGTTTTTTACGGCACTATTTACCATTATTTTCATTATGCTTGTAGGAGATAAAAAGCTATCCTACTACCCTGCTATTTTATGGTCGCGATGGATATGTGCATTAACATTTCAGAAAGTTACAGTAAAAGGAACGGAAAATTACGACCCGAACAAATCCTATATTTTTATAGCTAACCACCAAAGCATTTTCGACATATTTTTGGTATATGGTTGGCTCAATAGCCGTTTTAAATGGATAATGAAGAAGGAACTTCGGAAAATTCCGTTGGTGGGCAAAGCGTGCGAAATGGCTGGTCATATATTTATAGACCGAAGTAATGCCGTACAAGCAAAAAAGAGTATTGAAAAAGCAGAAGCTTCACTACGCCATGGTGCATCGGTAGTTTTGTTTCCCGAAGGTAGGCGCACACGTACCGGCGAATTACAACCGTTTAAGCGCGGAGCTTTCTTTTTGGCACTCAATTTGAATTTGGAAGTGGTGCCGATTACTATTACCGGTGCTTATGAATCTTGCCCATCGGACACTATATTCATTAACCCCGGTCGTTTGGAAATGATTATCCACAAACCGCTTTCCACAAAAGACTTAACACACGACAATTTGAACGATTTTATAGAAAAAAGCCGAACCATTATAGAAGCACCACTTTTACAAAAAAAGGTGTAGTTTTTCCCGTTAGAAACTAAAAAAATGAAACGAACTTTTTCGATATTTTTGCTTTTGTGCATAGCTTTTGGTGCTATGTGTCAGCCGTTGAGCACAAAATCGAAAAAGGCAAAAGCATATTACCAAGATGCCATTGCTGCGCTAACTTCGGTTCAGAAAGAGGTATATTTGAAAGCGGCTATCAAGAAGGATAATAATTTTGTAGAGGCTTACTGGCAATTGGCGCAACTTTACATCAAAAACAAACAAGATTCGGCGGGTATTGCGGTGTTGCGCAGTATTGTGAACAATCCGAAAAATGTTCGTTTGGCAGAAAGTCAATTAAAATTGGCAGAACAACTCTATTTAATGGGCAACTACAAAGAAGCTGTTCAAGAAGCGCGAAATATATCTAATTCATCGTATATTCGTCAAAAAACTGATTTACTGACGATTTTTGCGGAAGCTATCCGACTGAAAGAAAATCCTGTAGCATTTGAACCGCGTTTATTGTGGAAAGTTTCAACGCCTTTCGATGACTATTTTCCCAGCATTACAGCTAACGAGGAAATTATATCTACTACTGTGTTGGTAAAATCGTCGCCGGATGCAAAAGAGCCCGGACAAGAGGATATTTTTTGGAGTTTCAAGAAAGGAGATGAATTTGGTCGTTCCTATTCGGTAGGAAAACACACTAATACATCGGGTAACGAAGGTTCGCAAAGTTTTTCGTCCGACGGTCGATATATGTTTTTTGTGGCGTGCGACCGCAAAGAAAATGTGGGCAGTTGCGATATTTATTACGCTATACGTCAAGGAGATTCGTGGAGTTTGCCGATAAACCCGGGTCGCCCGTTAAATTCTGAATATTGGGAAAGCAATCCGGTATTGTCGGTGTCCGGCGATGAATTGTTTTTCACGAGCAATCGCCCACCCTGCCTTGGCGGTAAAGATATTTGGCATTGTAAGGTGCAGAGGGCTGAAAACGGAATGCTTCACTTTTCGCAGCCTGAAAATTTAGGTGTTCCGATAAATACAGCTAAGAATGACTATGCGCCATTTATGCATTTCGATAATCAAACCCTCTATTTTTGCTCCAACGGGCATTTAGGCTTGGGTCGTAGCGATATATTCATGAGCCGCCGAATTAATGGCGTTTTTCAAACGCCTGTCAATTTGGGGTATCCAATCAATACGCACAGAGATGAATTTGGTTTTGTAGTGAATGCCAAAGGCGATAAAGCCTATTTTGCTTCGGAAAACCCAAACAGCCCCTACCGCGATTTGGATATTTACGAAACACCGCTGTATGAAGCTGTTCGTCCTAAATCTATGGAATGCTTTTCGGGCGTGGTAATGGATAAAATAACGAATAAACCTTTGCAGGCAACGGTGGAAATGTTTAACCAAATTAACGGTAAAGTGAGTTACAGTTCCTTATCCGACAAACAGACAGGACATTTTTCGGCAGTATTGCCCGAAGCAACGCAACATGGATTATTGATACAAAAAAAAGGCTACCTTTTCGTGTCGGACACCATCAATGCTGCCATTGACACTTTGAAAACATTCTATTTGAGCCCAATAATGAAAGGCGAAAAAACAATTCTCAACAACATATTTTTTGCATTCAATTCGTTTGAGTTGGAGAAAAAGTCGAATTCTGAAATTGATTATTTGTACCAATTTTTGATAAAAAATCCGTTAGTTGCCATTAAAATAGTTGGACACACTGACGATATCGGGTCGGTGGAATATAATAAAGAATTGTCGGAAAAACGTGCAATAGCGGTGCGGAACGCGCTTATAAACAAGGGAATTGCCGCCGAACGCATTGTTGCCGAAGGACTTGGTGCTACGCATCCCGTTGCATCAAATAACACCGAAGCAGGTCGCCGCCAAAATCGCCGTGTAGAATTTGTTATTTTATAATTTTATTAACTTAATATTTTTTTTATGAATCCGTATTTAGTAATAGGTATCATTGCACTCTATTTTGCAGTAGTTATTGGAGTATCGTACATTGCATCGCGTAAAAGTAAAGATTCCGACTTTTATACCGGCGGCGGCAATTCACCATGGTGGGTAGTAGCATTTGGTATGATTGGAACTACCCTTTCAGGAGTAACTTTCATTTCCGTTCCGGGTATGGTAGCGTCGCCTGCGCACATGACCTATTTTGAGGTAATTTTAGGCAACTTTTTGGGGTATATATTCATTATGCAGGTGTTGCTTCCGTTGTACTACCGTTATAAACTGAATTCTATTTACGGTTTCATCGAGCAGCGTTTTGGCTTTCGCGGCTACAAAACCAGTGCAGTATTATTTCTCTTATCGAAAATTATTGGTGCAGGTTTCCGCCTGTTTATTGTTACTTTGGTTTTGCAAATCACTGTTTTTGACCCATTAGGACTTCCATTTTTCCTTAATGCCATCTTATCCGTGTTTCTTATTTGGGTTTACACATTTAAAGGTGGCATTAAATCCATTGTATGGACGGATTTAATTCAGACGTTCTTCCTTATTTTTGCGGTAGTATTTACTATATTTTCCATTAAAGACGAGTTGGGCTTTTCGTTTGGTGGAATGGTTTCAGCCATAGGCGATTCTCCAAACTTCCGCATGTTCGATTTCAGTAATTTCTGGACTAACGAGAATAATTTCTTCAAACAATTTATATCGGGAGCGTTCATTACCATTGTAATGACGGGTTTAGACCAAGATATGATGCAGAAAAACCTCTCTCTTAAAAACATAAAAGAGGCAAAAAAGAATTTCTTTTCGTTTAGCCTTTCGTTTGTTCCCGTCAATTTCATTTTCTTATGCTTGGGCGTTTTGTTCGTTATCTATATGCAGGCAAAAGGTATTGCCATTCCCGCTAAAACAGACGAAATTTATCCGATGTTAGCCACGAAATACCTCTCTTTCGGTGTTGGTATTTGCTTTATTTTGGGTGTAATAGCGGCAGCTTTTTCGAGTGCCAATTCCGCCTTGGTAGCCATGACAACTTCTTTTATGGTGGACATTTACGGTTTAAAAGGACGCTCGGAAGAACATCTCAAAAAAACGAGATTCATTGTCCATTTAAGCAATGCTATCATATTGGCGTTAGTAATTATTTTGTTTGAAGCATTCAATGACGAAAGTGTTGTAAAAGCCATTTTCAAATTTGCCGGTTACACCTATGGACCATTGCTCGGATTGTATTTTCTTGGCATTTTCACTAAAATACAAATACACGATAAAGCTATTCCCTATATATGTGCTATTTCTGTAGTTGCCAGCGTATTAATTGATAAATATTCCGAAACCTTGTTGTTCGGTTACAAATTCGGTTTTGAAATTTTACTTCTGAATGGCTTGATAACCACTGTGGGACTATTGATTTTTCGTAAAAAAATGACACTCAAAAGCCCGTTGTCGCTGTAAATAAACAACAAATTAAGGTAAGTTTCTTGTAATCAGAGGTAAACAAACGTGTTAAAAATTAGGATTTTTCAAAAAAAATCACTATCTTCGCAGGCTAATTACGCATAAGTATGAGACAACTAAAAATTACAAAATCAATTACTAATCGCGAAAGCGCCTCGTTGGATAAATATCTGCAGGAAATAGGTCGTGAAGAGCTTATTTCTGTGGAAGAGGAAGTTGAATTGGCACAACGCATTAGAAAAGGCGACCGTGCCGCTCTCGAAAAACTGACGCGCGCCAATCTCAGGTTTGTAGTTTCTGTAGCTAAACAGTACCAAAATCAGGGCTTAAGCTTGCCGGATTTGATTAATGAAGGTAACTTGGGATTGATAAAGGCGGCTGAAAAATTTGATGAAACGAGAGGATTTAAATTCATTTCCTATGCTGTGTGGTGGATTCGCCAATCGATACTGCAAGCATTAGCCGAACAGTCGCGCATTGTGCGTTTGCCATTAAATCAAGTTGGTTCGCTGAATAAAATCAATAAAGCTTTTTCGCGTTTTGAGCAAGAAAACGAACGTCGCCCGTCGCCCGAAGAATTGGCTGAAGAGTTGGATATTCCTATCGATAAAATTACTGACACGATAAAAATTTCAGGACGCCATATTTCGGTAGATGCACCGTTTGTAGAAGACGAAGACAACAGTTTGTTAGACGTATTGGTAAACGAGGATTCCCCTGTTGCCGACCGCTCGCTTATTAATGAATCGTTGTTGACGGAAATTAACCGTGCACTTGAAATATTGAGCGAACGCGAACGCGAGATTATTAAAATGTTCTTTGGTATCGGTTATGTGGAAATGACACTTGAAGAAATAGGCGACAAATTTGGACTAACGCGTGAACGTGTGCGCCAAATCAAGGAAAAAGCCATTCGCAGATTGCGTCAAAACTCCAAGAATAAATTATTAAAAAGCTATTTGGGATAATTCGTTTATCCTACAATTTCTGATAAAAAGAGTACGGAACATCAAAAAACAACGTACTCTTTTTCTTTTACCGAAAAACAGTTGTTGTATACAAAAAACATACAAGAATTAGAAAGTCAGAGCATTGGTAAGTTGCTGTGGCATTATTCCTTTCCCACTATTGTAGGAACGCTGGTAAACGCATTGTATAATGTTGTTGACCGAATTTTTATAGGTCAAGGTGTCGGAGCCTATGCCATTTCCGGTTTGGCACTTACATTCCCTATTATGATGATTTTGGGAGCTTTTGGAATGTTGGTCGGACAAGGTGCTGCAACGCACATTTCCATTGCATTGGGCAAGAAAGAGAATGAAACGGCAAACAAAATATTAAGTAACGCTTTTGTGCTTACACTAATAGTTTCCGGAAGCGTTATTTTGCTCATGTATCTGTTTTTAGACGAGATTTTGATAGCGTTTGGAGGTACGGCAACTATTATTCCGTATGCCAAAGAGTATTTGAAAATTATTTTGCCCTGGCATATTCTTACAACATTCAGTTTTAGTTTTACTAACATTATGCGTGCTTCGGGCTATCCTATAAAGGCTATGCTGGTATTGCTTACCGGAGCATTGTTGAATGTGGTTTTAGACCCGATTTTCATATTCGATTTCGGCTTGGGTTTGGGTATAAAAGGTGCAGCCATTGCGACAGTAATTTCCAAATCAGTTAGTTCGGTGTGGGTCTTTCTACATTTTTTCAACAAACGCCATCTCGTACATTTTCAAAAAGATTATTTCCGTATCAATCGTTCAATAGCATTGCCGATTGTTGCTATTGGTTTTGCGCCATTTTGCATACAAGTGGGTACAAGTTTTGTAAATGTTCTAATGAATCACACATTGGGACGGTACGGCGGCGAGTTGGCTATTGGTGCATTTGGTATTATTACCACTTTTTCTACGCTGATTATTATGACTATCGTTGGGCTGACAAATGGTGTGCAGCCGATAATCGGTTATAATTACGGAGCGAAGAAGTACGACCGTGTGCTGAAAACGTTGAAATATGCCTGCGTAGTGGCAATCAGTCTCACATTGATAGGAAGTTTGTGCGCACAGTTGTTTGCGAAACAAATAGCAACACTTTTTACATCCGATTTGCAGTTGATAAACCTTACTGAGCGCGGTATGCGTTTGGCGATGATGATGTTTTTTGTAGTTGGTTTTCAATTAGTTGTAACCAATTTCTTTCAGTCTATCGGACAAGTGAAAATGGCGATATTTTTGAGTGTGTCTCGCCAAATTCTTTTCCTAATGCCGTTTCTGTTGTTGTTGCCGAAATTCTTCGGATTGGATGGGGCTTGGACGGCTCATTGGGTAGCCGATTTGTTATCGGCTCTTGTGGCGGGTGTGGTTTTAGTTGTACAAATAAAAAAACTGAAACAGTCACATATTTCCTAATGCTATCTGCGTTGAATTTTATAGCTGCAATTCACTTTCCCTTTAGTGATATTTAATAATTTGCTTTTAATCAACTGTTTGCGTATCGGAGAAATGCGGTCTGTAAACACATGACCTTCCAAATGGTCGTATTCGTGCTGCATAACGCGCGCTAAATAGCCTTCAATCACTTTGTCGTGCATTTGCCATTTTTCATCGAAATAAGTAATGTGAATGCGGTTTTTGCGAACAACCGATTCGTGGATGCCGGGCAAACTCAAACAGCCTTCTTCTGAACTGACATCATCACCTTCGGTAGATTTAATTTCAGGATTGATAAGCACCATTTTGCTATTGGCAAGTTCAGGATATTCGTCCGCCAATGGTGCAACATCGATAACAACAACACGGATACTCAAACCGATTTGAGGAGCAGCAAGCCCTACACCATCCGACTTATACATTGTTTCAAACATGTTGTCGATGAGTGTTTGTAAATCGGGATAATCTTTTTTTATCGGTTCGGCTACTTTGCGCAATACCGGCTGACCATATAAATATATTGGAAGAACCATATTGTAAATGAAAATAAGTAATTTATAATCAACGTTTTATTTATGTTTGCTTTCTAAGTATTCTTGTAAAATAATGGTGGCACTTACTTGGTCAATCAAACTTTTGTTTTGACGTGCTTTTTTCTTTAATCCGCCATCAATCATCGCCTGAAATGCCATTTTTGACGTAAAGCGTTCATCTACCAATTCGATGGCAATGGCAGGAAAACGCTGTTGCAATTTGGTTACAAACGGTGTAATTTTAGCAGTAATTACCGCCGGTTCATTTTGCAAAGTTTTCGGAAATCCGACAATAATACGCTCTATCGGTTCCTTGGCAATATAAGTATCCAAAAATTGGTTTAAATGCGCCGTTTCAACTGTTTTCAGACCATTGGCAATGATTTGCAACGGGTCAGACACCGCAATTCCTGTGCGTTTTTCACCAAAATCAATTGCTAAAATTCGAGCCATAGAAACTGTTATTTATTTAAAAAGTACTCTACAAAGGTACGAAATTTTAATTGTATCTTGGCAAAAACGGTCTAAAAATCGTATCGGGACAGTAAAAAGTAGCTTTCAAAAGCCCGTTTTTCAAAAAATAGTTTTACCTTTGTAGATTTAATAGATGAATAATTAATTAACTGAAAGTTAGAAAGTTATTCTTAATTTATTCGGAAAAATAGCTTTTTAGCTAAACTAACAACACTAAAAATATGTACAGAACTTACACTTGTGGCGAACTTTGCATCGCCGACCTTGGAAAAACAGTAACTCTTGCCGGTTGGGTACAACGCATTCGCAAAATGGGCGGCATGACTTTTATTGATTTGCGCGACCGTTATGGAATTACACAATTGGTTTTCAATCAAGAAATTAACGCCGAACTATGTGAACAAGCTAACAAACTTGGACGCGAATTTGTATTGCAAGTTACGGGCGAAGTTGCCGAACGCAGCGCTAAAAACAAACATATTCCAACGGGCGATATTGAAATAATTGTATCAGAGCTTACCGTATTAAATGAGGCACTTACTCCACCCTTTACCATTGAAGACGAAACGGACGGCGGTGACGATTTGCGTATGAAATACCGCTATTTGGATTTACGTCGTGCCTGTGTACGCAAAAATCTTGAATTGCGTCATAAAATGACCATAGAAGTACGGCGCTATTTAGATGAACAAGGTTTTTTGGAAGTGGAAACGCCCGTTTTGGTCAATTCTACGCCCGAAGGTGCGCGCGATTTTGTGGTACCAAGCCGTATGAATCAAGGACAGTTTTATGCTCTGCCACAAAGTCCGCAAATTTTGAAACAATTGCTTATGGTTTCGGGATTTGACCGTTATTTCCAAATTGTGAAATGTTTCCGCGATGAAGATTTACGTGCAGACCGTCAGCCCGAATTTACCCAAATCGACTGCGAAATGTCATTTGTAGAACAGGAAGATGTGTTGCAAATGTTTGAAGGCATGAGCCGTCATTTGTTCAAAACAATTAAAGGTATTGACTTGCCTAAATTGCCCCGTATGACGTGGCACGATGCTATGAAATATTATGGCAGCGACAAGCCTGACACACGTTTTGAAATGAAGTTTGTTGAATTGATGGATATTCTCAAAGGCTTTGGTTTCAGTGTGTTTGACGATGCTGCCTACATTGGCGGTATTTGCGCTAAAGGGGCAGCCGGCTACACGCGCAAACAAATTGACCAACTGACCGAATACGTAAAACGTCCGCAAATTGGTGCTAAAGGATTGGTTTATGCCCGAATAGAAGCCGATGGTAGCGTAAAATCGAGCGTGGATAAATTTTACACACAAGAAGTTTTGCAACAAATGAAAGCTGCTTTCAATGCGGAAGTCGGCGATTTAATTCTCATACTCAGTGGCTCTGATGTTAATAAAACCCGCAAGCAACTTTCCGAATTACGCCTTGAAATGGGCTCACAACTCGGATTGCGCGACAAAAACAAATATTCGTGTCTGTGGATAGTTGATTTTCCAATGTACGAATGGAGTGACGAAGAAAATCGCTTAATGGCTATGCATCACCCATTTACATCGCCAAAGCCCGAAGATATTCATCTGCTTGATACCGACCCAGCCAACGTACGTGCCAATGCCTACGATATGGTGATAAACGGCGTAGAAGTGGGCGGTGGAAGTATCCGTATTCACGATGCCAAATTGCAGGCAAAAGTGTTTGAAATTCTTGGCTTTAAGCCCGAAGAAGCGCAAAATAAATTCGGATTTTTGATGAATGCCTTTAAGTACGGCGCACCGCCCCACGGAGGTTTGGCATACGGTCTCGACCGTTTTGTGTCGCTCTTTGTGGGCTTGGACAGCATTCGCGATTGCATCGCCTTCCCAAAAAATAATCAAGGTCGCGATGTAATGCTTAATGCCCCCGGATTTATTGACCAAATACAATTGGATGAATTGGGATTAAAAGTTGTAGATAAAGAGAAATAAAAACTATTTTAATATTACTATTTATTGAATTAAAAACTTAAACAAAAAGATATGAGTATCATTGCACATCTTCTGATTTCGGCGTTGGCTGTGTATTTAACTGCTTGGCTGTTGCCGGGCATTAGTGTAAAAAGTTTTTGGACAGCCATTGGTGTAAGTATCATTATTGCCGTACTCAACGTATTGGTAAAGCCCTTGCTGACTTTGCTTACCATTCCCGTTACGGTGGTAACGCTCGGCTTGTTTCTGTTCGTTATTGATGCGCTAATTATTTTATTGGCAGGCAAACTGTTGAGCAGTTTTCATGTGGACAGCTTTTGGTGGGCTCTGCTGTTTAGCATTATTGTAACGTTTGTTACTAATCTATTATATCAATTGTTTTATTAAAAATAACAGAAGTATGAGAAAAGTTTTGTGTTGTTTAATTACATTAGCAACTATTACTATTGGTGCTTTCGCTGAAAACAAAGTATTCATTCGTGAATATAATTACCAAGCTGGAGAAAACGACAGTAAAATTACGGCGCGCGCCAAAGCCCTCACAGAGGTAAAACGTCTTTTACTTGAAGAATTGGGCGTATACATGGAAAGTTACACTAATTACATTGTAGAAGACCAAAAAGGTACAATTACAAAAGATTTTTTTCAAAATGAGATAAAATCGTTAAGTGCAGGTATCACAGAAACCAAAATTTTGGAAGAAAATTGGAATGGTATTCAATATTATATCAAAGCAGAAATTGAAGTGGATCCTACAGATGTTGCACGAAAAATTAATGCTTCACTCGAAAAACGCCAAGCTGATGTTGTAATTGACAGTTTACGAATTTTATTGTCTAATACGCAAACACTCTCTTTACAAAAAAACGAGGAAGTAAAAGCATTGCAGTCGAAATATGAGACGCAAATCGCTCAAGTACAGCAACAAAAACAAAAAGTTGACGAACTAAAAAAACAACTACAGACGCTTAAGACGCAACTTGACACTTATCAAAAGCAAGAGCAAGAGATTCTATCTGAAGTACAACAAATTGAACAACGTATCAAGAAAGCCACAGACATTGTTTTACAAAATGCACGTCTTGGAATGACTTATACAGAGCTCTGTCGTGTTTGTGGAAAGCCACGTAGCATAAAATTTGCATACGTTAATTATGGTAAAATTTGGATTAAGATGAGTAATTTTGTTGATACGCATCCTAATTCAGTTATTGTAAAAGGTGCTTATGTAACAGATCCATATGAAGTTGATTTTAGTTCTACCAAAAATATTATTAAAGAGTAGATTATATCATATTTTGACCTACATATACATCGCACATAATTTAGATATAAGATATTAAACACAATATTATTGAATGGAAAGAAAAGTTCGTGTTCGTTTTGCGCCATCGCCTACGGGTGCGTTGCATATTGGAGGGGTGAGAACTGCCCTGTACAACTATTTGTTTGCCAAACAGCATGGCGGTGAGTTTATTTTTCGTATTGAGGATACTGACAGTCAGCGTTTTGTGCCGGGTGCTGAAGAATATATTTTAGAAACATTTCAATGGCTCGGTATTCCGTTTAACGAAGGCGTTTCGTTTGGTGGCAATTACGGACCGTATCGTCAGAGCGAACGTAAAGATATTTACAAAAACTACGTTAAACAGTTGTTGGACAACGGAAAAGCCTACATTGCTTTTGACACACCCGAACAATTGGATGCCAAACGTGCGGAAATACCTAATTTTCAATACGATGCATCTACTCGTTTGCAAATGACCAATTCGCTTACGTTGAGTAAAGAAGAGGTGGAAAATCGCATTGCGGCAGGCGAACAATATGTAGTGCGCATAAAAATTGAGCCGAATGAAGAAATAACCGTCCACGACCTTATTCGTGGCGATGTAAACGTCAATTCGTCTATTTTGGACGATAAAGTACTTTATAAATCGGCAGATGAATTGCCCACTTACCATTTGGCAAATATAGTGGACGATAATTTGATGAAGATTTCACACGTAATTCGTGGCGAAGAATGGCTGCCTTCTGCTCCATTGCATGTATTGCTATATCGTGCTTTTGGGTGGGAAGATACCATGCCGCAATTTGCACACTTATCGCTATTGCTCAAACCTGACGGAAACGGCAAATTGAGTAAACGTGATGGCGACCGTCTCGGCTTTCCTGTGTTTCCGCTCGAATGGCGCGACCCTAAAACAGGCGATATTTCTTCAGGATATCGCGAAAGCGGTTATTTGCCTGAGGCTGTCATTAACTTTTTGGCTTTATTAGGTTGGAATCCGGGTAACAATCAGGAAGTTATGTCGTTAGATGAGCTTGTGGAATTATTTAACATTGAAAAATGCAGCAAAAGCGGTGCTAAATTCGACTACGAAAAAGGTAAATATTTTAATCACTTATATTTACAAAAGAAATCGGATGCCGAATTGGCAAAAATTGTACAAGCAAAACTTGATGAATTGAATATTATAGCTAATTCCGAAAAAGTGGAAATGGCTGTGGCTGCAATGAAAGAACGTGCCACGTTTACCAACGATTTGTGGGATTTGTGCGCCTTTTTCTTTGTAGCACCGACTACTTTTAACGAAAAAGATGTGCAAAAGCGTTGGAAAACTGACACTTCTACCCTACTTTCCGATTTATTGAGTAAACTTGAAACTATGGATAGTTTCGACGATGCCGAAAAAACCGAAGAAGAAGTCAAAACATGGTGCGAAACTAAAGGTTACGGCTTGGGCAGTGTGATGAATCCGTTCAGACTCACGTTGGTTGGTGAGATGAAAGGTCCTCAAATGTTCTTGATAACCAAAATTTTAGGTAAAGACGAAGTAGTAAAACGCCTAAAATATGCTTTGATAACTATTAATGGCTAATTTCATTAAAAATAGGACACTCATCTTTTATTTTAAAAGAAATAACCCAATTTGACTTACAATTTAAAACAATTTTTGCCGCTATCAAAAAAAAGTGGTATCTTCGCACAAATTTTACAAATACTATAAAATAATCTTATTATGTCGAATAAAAAAATTGGAGAAAAAATCATCAGTTTAAGAGAAAGCTGCAATTTATCCGTTGAAGCTTTGGCGGAACGCAGTGGTTTAGATGTTAAACAGATAAAAATTATCGAAGCAAACGAAAACATACCATCGCTGGCACCTTTGATAAAGATTGCACGTGCATTGGGAGTACGTTTGGGCACTTTTTTGGACGATTACACGGAACTTGGTCCTGTGGTTAGTCGCGTCGGAGAGCGTTCGGAAGCTATTCGTTTTGCCGGAAAGGCGGAACAAAAAGACGGACATCTTGATTTTTTCTCTTTGGCTGAACAAAAAGCCGGTCGTCACATGGAACCGTTTCTTATTGATATAGAGCCGACTTCGGAAGAAAATAAAAAACTCTCTTCGCACGAAGGCGAAGAATTTATTTACGTATTGGAAGGAACCTTGTTAATCAAACACGGCAATGAGGAATACCGTTTGCAACAAGGCGATTCCATTTATTACGATTCCATTGTTAATCACTTGGTATTAGCCGATAACAATCAAGTAGCTAAGATATTAGCAGTTGTATATACCCCTATTTAATTCATTTGTATGACATTATCAGAAAAAACACTTGGCGATTATATTGAACAGTGGGCAACTTTAACTCCCGAAAAAGAGTTTATTGTCTATTCCGACCGTGACCTTCGTTTTACCTATAAACAATTCAACGAACGTGTCAATAACATGGCTAAAGGTCTTATGGCTATAGGCGTGAAAAAAGGCACGCATGTAGGTATATGGGCAACTAATGTTCCTGATTGGTTTACATTTATCTTTGCTACGGCAAAAATTGGTGCGGTAATGGTTACCGTCAATACTAATTATAAGGAAAGCGAATTGGAATACGTTATTGATAATGCTGATATACATACACTTTGTATAACGGAAGGCGTATTCGACGGCAGCTACGTTGACATGACTTATAATTTGGTGCCGGAATTGAAAACACAACAACGCGGTTATATCAACAGTAAACGATTTCCGTATTTGAAAAATGTTGTGTTTATTGGTCAAGAAAAATATCGCGGGATGTATTCTACAGCCGAATTACTACTTCTTGGCAATAATATTGATGATGCCGCTCTTGCCGCTAATCGTAAGAATTTTGATTGCTACGATGTGGTAAACATGCAATACACTTCGGGAACGACAGGTTTCCCCAAAGGTGTAATGTTAACGCACCATAACATTGTGAACAACGGCTTTTTCACGGGCGAAGGCATGGGATTTACTGCCGATGATAAATTGTGTTGTTGCGTTCCCCTATTCCATTGTTTTGGCGTGGTATTAGCCACTATGAACTGTTTAACACACGGTTGTACAATGGTGGTTGTCGAAAAATTTAATCCGTTAGTGGTATTGGCATCCATACACAAAGAGCGTTGTACATCGTTGTATGGCGTTCCTACAATGTTTATTGCAGAACTCAATCATCCGATGTTCGACATGTTCGATTTAACATCATTGAGAACGGGGCTTATGGCGGGTTCGCTTTGCCCGACCGAATTGATGAGGCGTGTAACCGAAGATATGCATATTACCTATATCACAAGCGTTTATGGAATGACGGAAACTTCGCCCGGTATTACACATTCGACAATTGAAGATAGTTTCGAAAAACGTTGCACTACAGTAGGCAAACCCTATCCGTTTACCGAAGTGGTAATTATGAATCCTGAAACAGGCGAAATTTGTCCCGATGAAGTAGAAGGCGAAATCTGTTGCAGAGGTTACTTGCTGATGAAAGGTTACTATAAAAATCCTGAAGCGACTGTCGAGGCGATAGATAGCGACGGCTGGATGCATACCGGTGACTTAGGCATAAGAGATTCTGAAGGGTATTATCGGGTTACAGGGCGTATTAAAGATATGATAATCAGAGGTGGAGAAAATATTTCTCCGCGCGAAATAGAGGAATTTCTTTATAAGATGCCTCAAATACAAGATGTTCAGGTGGTTGGTATCCCTTCACCCAAATACGGCGAATCTGTAGGCGCATTCATTATTTTAAAAGATGGACAAACCTTATCGGAAGATGATGTAAAAGATTTTTGCAGAGGAAAAATAGCACGACACAAAATACCGAAATACATTTTCTTTGTTAAAGAATTTTTGCTTACTGGAAGCGGAAAAGTTCAAAAATTCAGATTGAAAGATTGGGGTGTTGAAATGCTGAAAAAGAATAATATAGAAATAATTTAGTGGATTATAAGCAGGTTACTTTTCGTATTACCAACGACCAAGATTTTGCTGCAGACCTTTTGGCTAACTGTTTAGGTGAAATTGGCTTCGATAGTTTTGAAGAAACCACTCAAGGCATTATCGGCTATTGTCCTGCATCGTTATTTGATGAAAAGCGCATGACATCTGCCATTGACGAGCTTCCTATCGTTCTAAAATACAGCTATCGCATTACAGAAATTGCCGACCAAAATTGGAACGAAGTATGGGAACAAAATTCGTTTGAGCCGATAGATATAGGCGGTCGTTGCGTGATACACAGCACCGAAAAACCTGCCTCTAACAAGTACGAATACGATATAATTATAAATCCAAAACAATCATTTGGGAGCGGCTATCATCAAACTACTCGTTTGATAATAAAACAGTTATTCTCTTTTTCTTCGCTAAATGGTAAGTCGGTGTTAGATATGGGTTGCGGCACCGGAGTTTTGGGTGTTTTAGCGGCAAAATTAGGCGCAAAACATGTTACGGCTATTGACATTGACCCTTGGTCGCAACGTAATGCCATTGAAAATGCAGCCGCCAACTATATTAAAAATATGGAAGTGATATTGGGCAGCGTCGAAAATATCGGTTCAAAACAGTTCGATTTAATTTTAGCCAACATCAACCGTAATATTTTATTGGAGCATCTACCTTATTATGCTGCGGCACTTACTTCAAATGGTACGTTAATTATTAGTGGCTTTTATGCTACTGATGTGGCTGTTTTACGTCAAAAAGCGGAATTGCTTGGTATGCGTTTCATCGCACAGGCATCTGAAGAAGATTGGACAATGTGTGTTTTTGAAAAATGAAAAAAATTGGCAGTAATATCAAACGGATTCTACAATCTGACTTGGCAAAAAATTCGGCTAAATTATTGTCGGCAAATGTCATAGCACAAGCTATAGGATTACTCGTTTATCCAATTTTAACGCGCCTTTATCTACCTGCCGACTTCGGACTTTTCAATTTATTTATAAGCATTGGCAGTATTGTCGCACTTGTTGCTACGTCTGAATACCAATATGCTATTGTTTTGCCCAAAGAAGAAAAAACGGCTGTAGCCTGTTTTCATGTTGGATTTTTGATAGCTTGCTGCGTTACACTACTATGCGCACTAACCATTCCATTTAGCACATCAATTGCTGTCGCATTTAAAGCTCCTGATTTAGCCAATTGGTATTTCCTATTGCCTTTTTATGTTTTCTTTATTGCACTTTGGACTTTGCTAAATCAATGGTACACACGGCATAAAAATTTTAACAATATTAGTTGTTATCAACTATCGCAAAGCATAATCGGTAGTGGTGCAAAAATTGGATTCGGATTGGGTCGATTTCTTAATGGTGGACTAATTGTTTCCAGCATTATTGCGCCTATTACAGCATTGATTTTCAGTGTTTCTTCCGGTTGGAAACAGGTTAAAAAATTGGTTTCAATCGATTTAAGCAGTTGTAAAAAAGCATCTAAAAAATATGCCAATTTCCCAAAATATTCATTGCCACGTGTTCTCATTAATCATTTAAGTTGCAATTTGCCCATTCTGTTGCTCACTCCATTTTTCGGATTAACTGAAATCGGATTTTTCGGAATGGCTATTACATTGGCTTTCAGACCAATAAATATGATTTCGGGGTCGTTGTATCAAGTTTTCTTTCAACATACCACCGACAAAGTAAATCAGCACATAAGCATTAAACCTTTTTTTAGTAAATTTCTAAAAAACACACTGTTGATAATCGTTCCCGCATTTACACTACTCTATTTTATTTTGCCATCGCTCACCGATTGGTTACTGGGTAGTGAGTGGCGCATTACCGGCGAATACATACAATTTATGTTGCCTTGGTTACTTCTATCTGCCGTCATCGTGCCGTTAGGCTCGCTTACCGACATTTTTATGAAACAAAGTTGGTGGTTGACTTTTGAAATTATTGTTATCGCCATGCGGTTAGCCGGACTTGGACTCGGTATTTTCTACGGTAGCATAAAAATCGCTATCATTGGCTATTGCATCGCCAGCACCATCGGTTACATCATACAAATACCATGGTATAAAACCCTAATAACCCGTTACGAAAAAACGCTTTGACATGTACAAAAAAGTTTACATCTATCCACCAAACGATACCAATAATGATTTTATAATCAGTCAAAGTAATGCTTTTTCAGACTGTGGCATTACTATTACTAATAAATTGTCTGAGTTTCGCACTATCGATTTATATGTCTTCAATTGGTACGAAAACATTTATAACAATCAATATCTTTCCTTTATAAAAAAAATAGGCTTTCTATTTTGTCTGTTTTTATTAAAAAAAACAACAGTTGTTTATATTCACAACATTCGCCCGCATAAAAAATACCATCAAACTCCGAACTATCGCCTATCGAATAAACTGGTTCGTTTTATGATTCGTTATTGTACGAAAATTGCCATCTTAACAGAAAATGCAATCGATTATTTGGAGCCTTCTATTCAAAAAGAATTATTAAAAAACAGAAATAAAATCAGTGTTATTCCACATCCGAATTTTACAACATTGGTAAAAGATAACAAACCGACACCCAAAGTAAAAGGTGGCTTAAAAATAGTCGCTTTTGGAAAAATTGAAGCATACAAAGGCATTGAAATACTCATTGAAGCAATGAATAGACTACAAGATACCGATGTGGAAACATGGATTATTGGTCAATGCGAAAGCGAAATGCAGGCAAAGTTAATTAACGCATCACGCAATGAAAACACGCATTTTTTGTTTCAATTTATCGAAAACGAAGAGTTATATCACCTGTTTGAGCGTTTCGATGTATGCGTTTTACCTTTTGATACTTTCAGTTGTCTCAATTCTTCATCGGCTCTTCTTGCTTTTTCCATGAAAAAAACAGTTATTTGTCCGCATATTGCAACAGTCGATGAATTACCATCTGACACCTGTTTTTTATACACTTACGACAATAAAGAGTCGCACATCGAAACGCTTTGTACTACTATAAAACAAGTTGCTGCCATAAAAAAAGAAAATCCCAATTTGCTGGTAGAAATGGGACAAACGTGCTTCGACCATGTTTTACTAAATTGTTCGCAAGAAGAAGTCAGAGCTAAAACTAAATTGATGCTTCAGAAAGAAGGGTTTAGCAATTTTACCAACCATTGAGGACGACAGCGACTAACTCTGAAATAGGTTTGAAGTTGCGCACCAAAACCGGCATAAAATCGGGCTACTCCGGGAATTTGCGACCCTTCGCAATCGAAAATTTTGCCACTTTCAGCATATTTTTGCAACAAAAAATCAATCAATAGAAACATAGCCGATTTTTGTTTGCCTTCGGCATTGGAAACGGGCGCAAGATAGATAATTCTATCCTCTGTTTCAATTGTAAAAAGTGCTGCAATCAATTGGGTTTTAGCCGAAAACACACCGTAAAACCCTCCAACGTTATTTGTTTTAGCTGCATGGCACAAAAGAGGTAATTTGGTATGCAATTCATACGGCATATCACCATTTTCATGTGACCAAATTTTTATAAATTCTTCTATTTCAATTGGTTGTATAAGTAATTTGTGTTTTTTAGCTTTGGTTATATTGCGTTTGGTATTATCGGAAAAAGCCAATTTTAACGTGGCATAATCTACCGATAAATCAATCAACGAATTAGGTTTCGGTTCGCCGAAATTATTAGCATAATTAATGTTGAAATCGTAACTTAAATAAGGAATTTTAGCTAAAAACGATTTTACTATTTCTTTCGTTATTGGTTGCGCCGAAAAAACACCCAACTGCTGTACCCAACGCGGCTGAATTACATATTTCACGCCAAATTTGCGTTTAACAGGTAACGGCATCACAAACTCATAATTGTTGCTTGCAAGCGCTTCCCATTGCGGCGAAACAGCATCTAAATACCACGAATAAGCGTACGGCAAACTATTAGCACTTGTCGCTATAGTCGCATCCCAACGCGTGCGGTCAATTTCGTTATATGTTAAATGCTTAACAACCATTAATTAAATGTTCTATTAAAATTTTCAGACCGATGCCACATAAAATGATGCCACCAATAAATTCTACATTCAATTTGAACCGTTTACCGAACGTAATGCCAATAACACATCCTAAAATGGTGAACAAAAAACTGCCTAACGCAATGATACCCACCGCCGTATAAATGAAATTGCCCATCGGTACAAAAATCAATCCTGTGGCTAAAGCGTCAATACTGGTTGCAACGGACATTATTAAAAGCATTTTAAGTGAACCGAACAGAGTTTTTGGCGTTGTTTCATCATTCTTATTCTTTTTCAGGCTTTCTACCAGCATTTTACCACCAATAAATCCTAAAATGGCAAATGCCAACCAATGGTCTATTTTTGCAATTTGCTCTGCAAAACCAATACCAATTAGCCAACCAATAAACGGCATCAACCCTTGAAATAGTCCAAAAAACAACGCCACACGCACTATTTTAGACCAATTGTAGCGACCGTAGCCGATGCTGCTTGCAATAGAAACAGCAAAACAATCCATAGCTAAACCAATGGATATCAAGCAAATTTCAAAAAATGACATCACTATTTAGTCTAAATGTTGAATTAGAACGTAAATAACACAAATTAATTTTCAATTATTTGTTAAACTCGGCTTCGTAGGCTTTGGCAGCTTCTTCAAGTTCCTTATACCATGCTTCGCCAAAACGGCGAATAAGCGGAGTTTTAAGAAATTTATAAACAGGCAGTTGCAATTTATGTCCTTTTGTTTCGGCACAACTGCACACGCTCCAACGATGATAAGTAACCGCTGTAAAATCTTTGAATTTTTTAAGGCGAATAGGATACAAATGACACGAAATTGGCTTGTAGAATGAAGTTTTGCCTTCGTGGTAAGCCTTTTCAATTGCGCATTTGCAAACACCTTCGGCAGAATCGATGTATGAAAAAACGCATTCGCGCCGATTGACAATAGATGTTACCAAATCTCCTTCAGCATCGGAGTAAGCAACACCCTGAGCATCAACAACCTTCCGAGCCGCTTCTGATAAATCGTTCCAAATTACAGGTAACACCTCTTCGAGTTTCGCAATTTCGTCCATCTCGAGCGGTGCTCCGGCATCGCCTTCCACGCAACATTGTCCTTTGCAAATGTCTAAATCGCAGCAAAATTGTTGCTCAAAAAGGTCGAAACTTACAATTGTATCCCCTATTTCAACCATCTTCTTTTACATTTTTCGCAAAGATAGCTATTTGTCGTGAGTTGCGCATAATTTTACAAAAAAGATTTCTCTTAGAAAATAATAAATCTAAAGCGAACAATCTTATAGTAAATATAATTACAAGGTATTCGTAATTATTCTAATAGAAAAACAATAAAGATTTCTTGAGATATTCTTTATACTCCGAAATTTTCCGGTTTTTTGCCGCTTACGCCTTTGTAAAAGGCTTTTATTTCATTTATATCAGCGTCAATATCGCCTGTAGGTTGGAATAAGCGACCGTAGCCCAACTCTTTTTTTGCATAATCAATGTAAGCCAGCATAATAGGCACATTCGCTTTTTGTGCAATAATGTAAAACCCTTTTTTCCACTCTTCTGTATATTTTCGAGTGCCTTCGGGCGTTACACCTATGTAAAATGTATTGTGTTTGTCAAATTCGGCTGCAATTTGATCGGTAAGCGATGTTTTTTTACTTCTATCAACAGGAATTCCGCCTATGCAGCGCATTATATTTCCCAACGGAAAGCGGAACCACTCTTTTTTCATAAAAAAATGAGCTTTCAGCCCCACTGCCGACTTGAATAACACGCCCCTGATAAAATCCCAGTTGCTGGTATGCGGAGCAATGCATATCACGCATTTGGCGGGAAGTTGCAAGCTGTCGGCTATTTTCCATCCGCACCGCTTTAATATCAATCGCGCACATTTTTTTGTCATTTTTTCATTTTTTTAATTGGTCGTGCGAAGATACGAAAACAAAACGAAATAATTACTGTTTTAGTGTCGATAGACAAAAATAGAGCTAAAAATTTGGTTGGTCAAAAAAAAACATTTACCTTTGCGACGTATAAACTTTAAAAAACGACGCCTATTGCCTACTATTACTTTGAATTTTAAATAACAAGGTAATGAAAACATTCAGTACTTTTACCGACGAAATGTTGGTAAAAAGTTATGAGAAAGGTAATAACGCTGCTTTTGAAGAGTTGCTTTATCGCCATAAAGATAAAATTTTCGGCTATATCTACTCTCTTACCCACAACAGGGTGCTTACCGAGGATATATTCCAAGAAACCTTCATTAAAGCTATTACAACCATCAAACAAGGTCGCTATGTGGAATCCGGCAAGTTTGTTGCGTGGATATCGCGTATTGCTCACAATTTGGTTATCGACTTTTACCGTAAAGAGGCTAACCAAAACACCTACTCGAACGATGCCTATGATTACGACTTGCTGAATAACAGCAGTTTGTGCGAACAGCATATAGAAGACACCATCATTCATGAACAAACTATGAACGATATGCTGAAACTTGTTGATTTGTTGCCGCAAAATCAGCAAGACATTGTGCGGATGCGTTTCTACGAAAATATGAGTTTCAAAGAGATAGCGGAAAGTAACCAAATCAGCATCAACACGGCATTGGGACGGATGCGTTACGCCATACTCAATTTGCGCAAATATGCTGCCGAACGTAATTTGTTGATTGACTTTGAAAAAATAACATAAAACATACAATAAAAAGAACAGGTAGTACGTTTTAATTGCAAACTTCAACCAAAATTAGTTTGCCTATGAGTAAAACAACTACCCTACCTATTGAAAAAGACCGTAAAGAAAAGAACAATTTAAAGCCTAGTCCACGTACAATTGCCGCTATTTTGGCTTTTTCGGCGGCTTACCACGTAAAACATTTGGCTAATGGTGAAATTGTTGAAATGCTGTTAAACTAAGTGTTTATCAGAAATTTGAGATAAAAAGATTCTCCTTTTGAGGGAATCTTTTTTTATTGTTATTTTTTTACTATTTTTGTGTGTTAATTTCAAACACTCAATCCATGAAAAAACTACTTGCCGCTTCCCTGCTTTCTGCCAATTTCGGCAATTTGGAACACGACATTGATATTATTAACCGTAGTGAAGCCGATTGGCTGCATATTGACGTGATGGACGGTGTTTTTGTTCCGAATATTTCGTTCGGATTTCCCGTTTTGAAATATGTTAAAGCATTGAGCAAAAAACCGTTAGATGTGCATTTAATGATAGTGGAACCGGACAAATTTATCAATGAAGTGAAAGCAATCGGTGCAATATTGATGAATGTACACTACGAAGCTTGTCCGCATTTGCACCGAACCATACAGCGCATTCATGCAGCCGGTATGCAGGCGGGCGTTACACTCAATCCACATACGCCTGTAGAAGTACTCGAAGATATCATTAATGATGTGGATTTGGTACTGCTGATGTCTGTCAATCCCGGATTTGGCGGTCAAAGTTTCATTGAAAACACTTACAATAAAATAGCACGGCTGAAAAAGATGATTGAACGGCGAGGTTCCAAAGCGTTAATACAGGTGGACGGCGGTGTCTCAACGGAAAATGCAGCGCAACTATATGCCGCAGGTGCCGATTGTTTAGTTGCCGGAAGTGCGGTGTTCGGTTCGGACGACATAATGGCAACAATTCGGAAAATGAAACGTTAAACTCTTGATTATAAAAACTTTATTTATTAAAAATAAATTACCATGGCAATTTTATTGAAAGAAGTTACTTCCAAAAAGGAATTGAAACAATTCGTACAATTTGGAATAGATTTGTTCGAAGGCAATGAGTATTACTGCCCTCCTTTAATTTTCGATGAAATAAATACATTCGACAAGAAAAAAAATCCGGCTCTCGAATTTTGTGAGTATATTTTATATTTGGCTTACAAAGAGAACAAAATAGTCGGACGTATAGCCGGTATCATCAATCACAGAGCAAATGCAAAATGGGGCTATAAGAATGTTCGCTTCAGTTGGATTGATTTTATTGACGACAAAGAAGTTTCCTTTGCACTGCTCAAAGCGGTGAGTGACTGGGGAAAAAGCAAGGGCATGACAGCACTAAATGGGCCTGTCGGATTTACTGATTGGGACCATCAAGGTCAGCTAATAAAAGGCTTTGATTACAATTCACCAATGGCTAGCCTTTACAGTTATCCGTATTATGTAGACCACTTTGATGCGTTTGGTTTGCAAAAAGAGATAGATTGGATTGAATACCGTATATTTATACCGAAAGCTATTCCCGAAAGAATGGAACGTGTGGCAAAAATAGTCATTGACCGTTTAAAACTCAAAATAGAGAAATTTAAGTCGGAAAGCGAAATGAGGAAACGTTTTCCTAATTTTGAATATATGGATGTACTTGATGCCGCTTATGCTCCTCTCTACAACTATCAACCAATGACGGAACGCCAAAAACAGTATTATGCCAAAATGTATTTCCCGCTACTCAATTTCGATTTTGTTACGATAATTACCAACGAGAAAAACGAAATTGTAGGCGTAGGCGTAGGAATGCCGGATATTTCGCCGGCGTTGCGTAAGTGTAAAGGAAGACTTTTCCCTTTAGGTTGGTATTACATACTTAAAATGCTGAAATCTAAACAAATAGAAGCGTTCGATTTGCTACTTATAGCTGTACGTGCCGATTACCAAAACAAAGGTGTCAATGCACTGTTTTTCTACGACCAAGTCAAATATTTCATTAAATACGGCATAAAACATTGCGAAACAACTTCTGTGTTAGAAAGCAATACAAAGATGCTGGCGAATTTTGAAGATTTTGAAAAAATACAGCACAAACGCCGCAGAGCCTATATTAAACCGTTGGAGTAAACTCAAATAACACATAACTATAAACTGAAAAATAGCATTCTCGATGTCGGGAATGCTATTTTATTATGATAAAGTGATACTTTTACTTTCCTGTGATAATGCGTTTTATTTCAGCTAATTTATTCAACGCTTCTAATGGTGTCAGATTATTTAAATCGGCATTTTTTATCTCATCGCGTATCTGTTCCAAAACAGGGTCATCAAGCTGAAAGAAACTTAGTTGCATATCTTCGCGCATCGGTAGATTGTCCAACTGTTTCGCCGATACCACACTTTGGCGATTGTCTTGTTCGAGTTGCACCAATATCTCGTTAGCACGCTTCACTACCCTTTGCGGCATACCGGCAATTTTTGCCACATGAATACCAAAACTATGTTCACTGCCACCACGTACCAACTTGCGCAGAAAAATAACTTTATTGTCCATCTCTTTTACCGACACATTGTAGTTTTTTATGCGTGGATATGATTTTTCCATTTCATTAAGTTCGTGGTAGTGTGTCGCAAAAAGTGTTTTCGCTTGATATTGAGGATGTTCGTGTATATATTCTATAACCGCCCAAGCAATGGAAATACCATCGTAAGTGCTGGTTCCTCTGCCCAATTCATCGAACAAAATAAGGCTGCGATGCGATAGATTGTTCAAAATGCTGGCAGCTTCGTTCATTTCTACCATAAATGTAGAATCGCCTGCAGAAATATTGTCACTCGCACCTACGCGCGTAAAAATTTTATCGACAACACCTATGGTTGCGCTTTCTGCCGGAACAAAACAGCCTATTTGAGCCAATAACACTATCAATGCCGTTTGACGAAGTAATGCCGATTTTCCCGCCATATTGGGACCTGTAATGATAATAATTTGCTGTTTTTCGCTGTCAAGATAAACATCGTTTGGCACGTAGGCTTCTCCTATAGGTAGTTGTTGCTCTATAACGGGATGTCTGCCTTGTTTTATATCCAACACATCGCTGTCGTTTACTATCGGACAAATGTATTTATTTTCCTCGCTCACTTTGGCAAAAGAAAGCAATACATCCAATTGTGCCAAAATATTGCAGTTTATCTGTATAGCCGGAATGTATTCGCTAATGCCAATTACCAAATCGTTAAACAGTTGTGATTCAAGTGCTAATATACGTTCTTCTGCACCAAGTATCTTTTCCTCATATTCTTTAAGTTCCTGTGTGATATAGCGTTCGGCATTTACAAGCGTTTGCTTACGTATCCATTCTTCAGGCACTTTGTCTTTGTGTGTGTTGCGTACTTCTATATAGTAACCGAACACATTGTTATAGCCAATTTTAAGACTTGGAATAGACGTAGCTTCGCTTTCGCGCTGCTGTATTTGCAATAAATAATCCTTACCAGAATAAGCAATGTGGCGCAAGTTGTCTAACTCATCATTAACACCTTCGGCTATTACATTGCCCTTATTGAGCAGTATTGGCGGATTTTTGGATAATTCTCTTTCGATACGGTCGCGAATGGTGGTACACGGATTCAGTTGTTCAGCAAAGCGTTTTAAAACGGCATTGTCCGTAGCTTCACACAGTCGTTTAATAGGCTCGACTGATGACAAAGCCACACGCAATTGCCCTACTTCACGTGGCGAAATGCGTCCTACAGCCACTTTCGACAATATGCGTTCTAAATCGCCCACTTTAGCCAACCAATCGTTAATTTCGTAGCGAAGGTCGGGATGTTTAAAATAGTGCGACACAACGCTCAAACGGTCGTTTATGGGCTGTACATCTTTGAGTGGAAATGCCAACCAACGGCGCAGCAAACGGCTACCCATTGGCGTAATAGTTTTTTCAATAACCGAACAGAGTGTGCGTGCATTTTCGTTAATCGAGCCAAATAGTTCCAAATTACGTACTGTAAAACGATCGAGCCAAACGTAACGTTCCGATTCAATGCGCGACAAATGTGTAATATGGCTTATTTGTTGATGGTAAGTTTGGTCTAAATAATAAAGAACGGCTCCGGCAGCCACAGTTCCTAGGGTAAGATTTTCTACACCAAAACCTTTAAGGTTTCTTGTCTCAAAATGTTTAGTTAAACGATCGTTAGCTGCTTCGGACGTAAATACCCAATCGTCCATTTCCTGTATGTGAAATCGGTTGCCTCCAAAAGCTTCTTCTATCTTTTTTCGATAGCCATACTCATAAAGCAACTCTTTAGGCGTAAAACTATTGATCAATTTGTCCACATAATCTAATGTGCCTTCCGCTACGAGAAATTCACCAGTAGAAATATCCAAAAATGAAACACCGGCTTGTTTTTGTGCTAAATAGACGGCAGCCAAGAAGTTATTCTCTTTGACATCAAGAATAGTGTCATTTGTGGCTACTCCGGGCGTAACTAATTCGGTAATACCACGTTTGACAATGCCTTTAGCTGTTTTAGGATCTTCAAGTTGGTCGCAGATGGCTACACGCAAGCCTGCACGCACCAATTTAGGCAAATAAGTATCAAGTGCATGATGCGGAAATCCCGCCATCTCTGTCGAATCGACATTTTTGTTAGAACGTTTTGTAAGGGTAATACCCAAAATTTCGGCAGCTATTTGAGCATCTTTGGAATAAGTTTCGTAAAAATCTCCGCAACGAAACAGCAATATGGCATCGGGATGTTTGCTTTTTATCTCGTTGAACTGCCGCATCATTGGGGTTATTTTTACTTTGGAACTCATTGTAGTTAAAATGTTATCAATAATTATTTACTCCGTGCGCGTTTGAAAACAATAGTGTAAATTATTCTCCAAAAATAGACCCAATCAGTCCGAAATACGCCTTTTTGTTCGCAGGCGTTGAGATAGCGCATTTCCGAATTTTGTATCTCTTCAAGTGTTTTGGGCATATCGGCATAAAATGGTGGCAAAAGACCCGGTTTAAATTGAGTGCGTTTATCCTGTAATTCCTTGCTGTAGAGGCTGAAAAAATGTGCACTCAACGGACGTACGCCTACTATTTTCATATCACCTTTTAGTAAATTAATAAGCATCGGTACTTCATCGAGCCAATATTTGCGCAAAAAACGTCCCCATGTACTAACACGGATATCGTTGCTTATTTTACCGCCTTTCTGTAAATGATGTTTTTCATACATATAGGCCTGCAAAAACTCGGAATAAGGGTGCATAGTTCGCAATTTATAAACATTGAATTTCTTTTTATTTTTACCTATACGTGGCAGTTTGATAAATAGCCCGTATTTACGTTTTACTTGTTTTTCAGGTTGTTTTTCGCGCTGGGCAATTACCATATAAGTGTCACCCAATGCCTTTTCCTTGATAATTTTAAAACCGCAAAAATAGAGCCGTCCCAATACTTCAGTAATCGAAAATACGCGATTGCGTCCTTTAGTAATATCATAATAGAGACGACTGGTTAAAAAAAGTTTAGGCAATATACGTTTGTAGATGAAATAAAAGCTGTACATCAATTTGTTGATACCTTTCGGATATTTGCGTAAAATAGCGACTTTGGTTGCTTTATGTGGTTTAAAACGGCAAACAAACAGACCGCCATCAGGCAGTTTTTCATTGATGGCACAGAACATTTTATTCACGCCTCGCATATCATTCAGCCGTTTTAAATTTATAATACAGTTGTAATTATAATTCTCAAGCGATTGAATATTGAAAAGCGTGGAAGTTGCCAATACCAAAGTTGTTGAGCTACCTAAATCACAGTTAGTAGAGAGGAAATTCAGTGTTTTTCTATCAGCAAAATCCAATATAGATTGTTTGATAGCCTCTTCTGCTTGCGGTTTTAAACGCTGAGGAGTTACAGCCAAAGACGTTGGCGGACGGAGGTTGAACTCCATAATACCTTCGTCTATATTCAACGCATAGCGGTAGCCGTAATAAAAAAACAGAAAGCCAACATTGAAAGCAAAGGCTATAACTACCGTCATAATTAGCACATAGCTGGAAAGTCCCCCAAGTTCGTTGATATAGAAACCCGCCACAAGACCCAAAATAAGCACAACGAACGTAAGGGTGGTTCCCTTCATGTTGTAAAAGTAACCATGGTCACGCAAATAACGGTATTTATTGAAACAATAGCCAAAGATTAGATTGGCAACAAACAAGGCAGTACAGACAAGGCAATAATCTACATGGCGACTTTTATCGGTAAGAGTACGCCAAAGCACCATAATTAAAGTAGCCAGCGTCCAAATAACGAGGTCTAACACTATCAACTCCCATTGGGGCTTATAGAAACGTGGTTTTTTCATCTGTTACAATCCTTTTTTAGTACAGATAGCGCACTACCCATGTGCCTAAACGGTAAAGTTTATGATTGCAAATATACAAAAAACGTCCGTATTCTAACAATTTTCCACCAAATTTTGATTTGAAATCACGTACACCATACGATTTATCAGGAGAACCGGCTCCCATAAAGTCGAAACAGGGTATGCCATTTTGAACGGCATAGTCAATTCCGGCATAAGTTGCCATCACATCGCCACAAACATACCATTCATAAACTTTTTTAGCAGGCTCTATGGCACAAGCCATCCCTCCCACTACGGTCTCTCCCTTTTTAACAACCAATATTTTGCCGTGGGGATTTATAGCTAATCTTTTGAAAAATTCCAATGGAAAGAGCGGACGTTTTACTTTTGTGCGATAAAGATGTTTCAAAAGTCGATAAAAAGCCTCTATTTCGTCGTTGTCAGTGGTTGTCGACCATCGGTAGCCTTTTCTTTGTGCTGCATTTATTTGACGTTTCTTGCTTTTACTGAAACGCTCGAAAGTAGCTTTTCCATCAGTAGTATCAACCAAATAATCGTAGTGTGGTACATAGCTAAATCCTGCACTTTCAATGCCCGATTTATAAGCGGTATAGTCTTGATAATTACGTATTTCTATGTAAATGCTTTTTCTTGACAATTCATTTTTTAGCTTTTCCAAAAGTCGCCGTAATGCATCATCTGTTATATCATCCGCCAACAGCAAACCTCCTGGAATAATGGCACGACGTGAAAAGTAACGTTTTAGTTTACCGCCGTCAGCAATAAAGTAACCGCAAGCAACACCTTTCAACTCTCCATTTTCGTCAACACCCACAGCGAAAGGTTCTAAAAAAGTCAATGAACTGTAAAAGTCATAACATTCCGGCGTTTGAAAATAGTTGCTTACCGGCGATGTTGCAACCAACGCTGACCATTGGGTTCTATTGATATGACAAGGAGAAAACAAATTAATTAAAAGATAATGAGTAAAAATAAATAAAAATCAAAGAAAAATTCATTATCCACGAAGCATTATCAACCATTTTTTGATAGTATTTTTAGTGGATTGCATTACTAGTTCCATTAACCAAGCAAATGGTTGGTCTGTCCAACGTTGCGGATGAGTGGTAATCATTAGTCTATAAGGCAATCGATTTTGATAAATAGCTTCAATAATGTCATTAGTAGTGTTAAAAACAAGACCTTGTTTTGTCCAAATATCTTGATAAACAGGTATTTTATCGCGCACACTCACATGGTAACCGTCCCACCTTCTACCGGTATCCGTTAGATAAAACACATCAGAAAAATCGGTATCAAAATAGGGTTCTCCAACAATTCCAAAATCGTGATAATCATACTGTTTCCATAAATCTTTGCTGTCATATTGGCTGCGCGGTGCGCCATGCATACAAATTGTTTGAACGGGATAAAACTGTCGAAAATAAGCCAACTGACTTTGAAAAT
>DUQS01000038.1 GCA_012837685.1 Bacteroidales bacterium | reverse complement strand
TACAGGCAACTGGACAAAACCTTAGGGGCGTACTTTGAAATTGATAACCTATACGAAGAACTGTACAAAAAGAATTTCAAAAAAACGTATGCAGGTAAGCCAACCAAAAGGTATTTGCGAATAATGGAACAAATACAGAAAGCTGAAAGCATACCATACCACGAAATTGAAAGGGCAATATTAAGTTGAAACCCAAACCCCAAAAGCAAGTTTACAGTATGTATTTGAGCCTTATTTGTACCTTGTGATTATTGCAGGACACTTAAAACATTGAGAAACAAGTAATTGAATTAAATAAATAGTTTCCGTTGTGAAAACATTTGGATTGCTCCTTGTCCACAATCAGGGAGCTTTTTTTATGGTTAAGAAGTAATAAGAAAAGTTTATTCTGTACGAAGCAGATTACTCATAATGCCGTCAGAAATGAAAATACCGGCACGCGTAAGTACTAAATGGGTCGGTGTGAGGCGCAATTGCCCGCTTTTTAAATATGGTGCGGCTTGCTGCATAAGATAATCGACATAATCGGCACCAAACAAAGTACGTACCTTTTCTATTGCAAGACCTTCGCAAGTGCGCAAAGCAGTAATCACCATATCATCGTAACGTTCGCTACGGAAAAGATGTTCGATTTCGTAACAATCCAAACCTTGCTCCATTGCCTCACAAAAGCGCAGCGTATCAGCGACATTGTACGAACGTTCGCTACCGTTGTACGAATGGGCTGCTGCTCCAACACCCAAGTATGGTGTAGCATTCCAATAAGAAGAGTTGTGGCGCGACCTAAATTCAGGTAAAGCAAAATTGGATATTTCGTAATGCTCGAAACCGTTTTGCGTAAGCGTATCGATAAGCACTTCAAACATACGAACCGAAAGTTCTTCGTCTATTTCACGCACTGTTCCCTGCTCTTTCATGCGCCAAAGCGGTGTTCCTTCTTCGTAAATAAGATGATAAGCGGAAATATGATTAACTTCGTGTTCTATCGCCTGCAACAGCGACTCTTGCCAATCGTCGATGGTTTGATTGGGCAATCCAAACATCAAATCGATGCTAATGTTGTCAAAGCCGAAACGTTTCGCGCGTACAATGGCATCTTTCGCCTCGTTCGATGTGTGGCGACGGTGAAGAAAACGAAGATGAGCATCGTTGAAACTTTGCACACCCATACTTAAGCGATTGAATGGAAAAGGCGCAATGGAACGAAAAAAAGCATCGGACATATCATCGGGATTAGCTTCCAGCGTCAATTCTTGACAATGCGACAACCCAAAATTAACCTCCAACGCCTCAAAAATTTGTTCAAAATGCTTAGAAGAAAGCACCGATGGCGTTCCTCCACCGAAATAGACGGTTTCAATCGTTGCACCGTTAAGATAATCTTTTCGTGCTGCTATTTCGGAACACAAGGCATCTATATAACGATTCAGGAACGAAAAATCCGTTCCTGAATAGAAATCGCAATAGATACAGCGACTTTTACAAAATGGTATGTGAATGTATATTCCTGCCAAATCTTTTTAGAGGCTGTCGCCAAAATCGGCTTTGAATTTTGCCACCAGCTTATCTTGCCAATCGGAAACAGGTTCCAAGCGACCGAAGAAGAAACGCAACACTTTAGGTTCTTCTACAAACTTCAAACCGCCTACCAAATGGCGATTTTCGTACAGCCATACCAATCTATCGACAACATACTTAACTTGCGACAAGGTAAACACGCGACGCGGCATAGCCAAACGCAGCAATTCCATTTCAGAAAAACGTTCCGAACCGTCTTCATTACGTTGTTCCGAAAGCGTACCACGTTCCATACCACGAATACCGCCGGTGATGTAACATGCCGCTGCCAAAGAACCTGCCGGATATTCTTGTTGAGGAAGATGTTTCAAAAATTCCATAGCATTGATGTGACAACCCAATCCTCCTGCGGGTGTAATAACCGGAACACCGGCTTTTTGCAATTCGTTGCACATATATTCGATGAACAGCGGACCTTGTGAAATAATGTCTTCATCCATTGTTTCATCTAAACCTACGGTTATCGCTTCCATTTCACGTACCGACATACCGCCGTAAGTCAAAAAACCTTCAAACAAAGGCACAAACTCTTTCATGCGCAAGCATTCTTCTTTTTTACGAATACAGATACCACCGCCACGGGCAAATCCCAACTTACGTGCCGAGAAATAAATGATATCAAAATTTTTCGCCAATTCAGCGGTAATTTCACGAATAGTCATATTTTTACAAGCCTCTTCGCGAGTTTTTATGAAATAGAGATTGTCTTGCAGCAAAGAAGCATCCATTACCGTGCGAATACCAAACTCTTTACAAACGGCACATACCTCTTTCATATTTTCCAACGAAAGCGGTTGCCCACCTATCAAGTTAGTACCCGTTTCGATGCGCAAAAACGGAATACGTTCTGCACCTACTTCTTCAATCAACTTACGCAAACGCGGAATGTCGAAATTACCTTTGAACGGATGAGTACTATTCGGATTCAAACCTTCTTGTATTACCAATTCTTCCACTCTGCCGCCCATTCGGGTAATGTGTGCCTTGGTAGTGGTAAAATGGAAATTCATCGGAACTACATCACCTTCGCGAACATAAGCCGTTGCCAAAATATTTTCGGCAGCACGACCTTGGTGAGTCGGCAAAAAATAATTCATTCCAAATATTTCGCGTAGCTTTTCTTCCAATCGCGTAAATGTTTCCGAACCCGCATAGCTGTCGTCGGCACGCAACATAGCAGCTTGTTGGTTGTCGCTCATAGCATTCACGCCGCTATCGGTAAGCATATCCAAGTACACATCCTTGTTTTGCAAAAGGAACGTATTGTTGCCGGCGGCATTCATGTGCGCTTTTCGCTCATCAATCGTCGGTAAAAAAAGTTTCTGCACAATACGTACTTTGTGCATCTCTAAAGGAATTTCTTCTCCACTGTAAAATTTTATGTTAGCCATAGTTATATATTGGAAATTAAAAAACTTTGCTAAAAAACTTTGCTAAAAAACTTTGCTAAAAAACTTTGCTAAAAAACTTTGCAAAAAAACTTTGCAAAAAAACTTTGCAAAAAAACTTTGCAAAGTTAGTGATAATTTTTTAATTGAACAGAGCCAAAAAGAAACAAATCAAAAAAAACATTGTTTTTGCCTTTATATCAATGTGTTTATGCTACTTAATAGATTAAATCGTCGCCCGAAGACGGCAATACATAATCTGTCGATGTCGGCACTTGGTCATTTTGACTGTTCGAACCATTGACCGCTTTCGAACTTATAATTTCATAAGGATTGGTTTCGTCATCTTCGTTCATAAAACGCGCAAATTCGCTCTTAAACCTCAAATCGACTGTACCTATCGCACCGTTACGGTGTTTAGCGACAATGATTTGCGCTATTCCGCGCATATCTTTATGCGTAACAGGGTCTTCCGTGATTTTATAAATTTCGGGACGATGAATAAAACACACTATGTCGGCATCCTGTTCAATAGCACCCGATTCGCGCAAATCGGATAGTTGCGGCACTTTGCCATCGGCTGCGGTTCGACTTTCCACACTACGATTCAACTGTGAAAGCGCAATGATAGGAATATCCAACTCTTTAGCCAAACCTTTGAGCGACCGCGAAATGATACTTACTTCCTCCTGACGGCTGTAAAAATTCATTCCCGAAGCATTCATCAGTTGCAAGTAATCGATAAAAATAACTTTTACACCATGTTCCCTCACCAATCGCCGCGCTTTGGTACGCAATTCGAGTACCGAAAGGCTTGGCGTATCATCAATATAAATGGGAGCATCGTACAAAGCATTGATTTTATGGTCAAGTTGCTTCCATTCGTGGTGCTCCAACTGTCCGTTTTTAATTTTGTTACCCGAAATTTCGCACACATTGACTATAAGGCGATTTACCAACTGCACATTGGACATTTCCAATGAAAAAATAGCCACCGGATAACGAAAATCCACCGCCATGTTTTTTGCCATAGAAATTACCAACGCCGTTTTTCCCATCGCAGGACGTGCCGCTATCACTATCAAATCGGAATCTTGCCAGCCGGACGTAATCTTGTCCAACCTATGAAAACCGCTTTGTAATCCACTATAACCATCAGCTTGTTTGGAAGCCTCTTGAATGCGGCGTAAAGCCTCCTGAATAATTGGATTGATTTGAACAACCTCTTTCTTTACATTGCGTTGCGACACTTCGAAAAGCATTCCTTCTGCCTCTTCCATCAAATCGTCAACATCCGTTTTTTCGTCAAAAGCTTTGCTTTCTATCGATGCAGCTACACGTATCAGCTCGCGAGCCATGTATTTTTGAGCAATGATGCGAGCATGGTATTCGATGTGTGCCGCCGACGACACTTTAGAGGTCAATTCGGCTATGTAATACGGACCGCCAATTTCATCCAACACGCCCATTTTACGAAGTTCCTCAGTTACCGTATACATGTCCACAGGAGCATTTTGCACTGCCAAATTGGTAATGGCGGTGTAAATTTTACCGTGTATATCCTTGTAAAACGAAGCTGACGAAAGCAGTTCATTGACACGCGCATAGGCATCTTTTTCGAGCATCAGAGCGCCCAAAACGGACTCTTCCAAATCGAGAGCTTGCGGCGGAACCTTGCTATAATCGATAGACGGCAGCGATGTCGTTTTTTTTCCTTTATATGATTTTTTTTCTTCCATATCACAATTTTTTAGCAGTACAAAAGTAGTAGAAATAACCGTAGCAGACCTCTTTTTTAACAATTTGTTATAGAGAAGATTTCAACAAGTTTTCAAACGATTTTCAAACGCTATGCAATATACCGTGTTGGGCAAATAAAAAGGAGGACAGTTTTAAATTGTCCTCCTCCCTTAAAAATACATTATGAAAACTACTTATTAAGACCTATTATCTCAATAAGTCCAAACAAGTCTTAACTTACTGCTAATGGTTCTATTGAAACAAACGATTTGTTTTCGCGTTTTTTGCGAAAAACAACAATACCGTCAGTCAATGCAAATAGTGTATGGTCTTTGCCTATACCTACATTGTCACCGGGGTTGTGAACAGTACCGCGCTGGCGAACGATGATGTTGCCGGCTTTAGCAAATTGTCCACCAAATATTTTTACGCCAAGTCGTTTGCTTTCCGACTCGCGACCGTTTTTTGAACTACCTACTCCTTTCTTATGTGCCATTTTTTTCTAATTTTTAAGGGTTAAGCTACAATTTCATTAATTTTTATTTCTGTAAAGTTTTGACGGTGACCATTCAGTTTACGGTGCCCTTTACGACGTTTTTTGTGAAAAACAAGCACTTTATCGCCACGAACGTGCGAAACAACTTCTGCCACAACTTTGGCACCTTTTACGGTAGGAGCTCCTACAGCAATTTTGCCTTTGTTGTCAATTAACAATACATTTTCAAACTCTACTTTAGAGCCACACTCGGCTCCTTCCATGCGGTGCACAAAAATATTTTTGCCCGCTTCTACCTTGAACTGTTGACCAAGGATTTCTACAATTGCATACATTTTGTGTATCTTTTAAAATTTGATCGGGAGGCGGGATGCTAAAAACTCTTCAACAGTGCCACTTGAGTGCCTCTTTGCGAATCGGACTGCAAAAGTACAACTTTTTTTGGGGATAGCAAAACTTTTTTCAAAAAAAATCATTTTAAGTGTAACGGCTGTTTTTTAGAGCTATTTTGTACGTTTCAACCCGTCATCTGCATTCTTATTTTTGGCGGTTATACCATTTTTATTTGCCACAATAGTTGTCCATGCGACAAAAAAAGCATAACTTTGTAAACGCATCTTTTGCACAAAAATCATGAATGTAAACAAATTTCGATTACTCAATATCTTGTTTATTATAAGCCACTTGCTTGTAATTGGCGGTGCTGTCTGTTATTTATCGGATTTTCGGGGCATGTACATTTTTGGTGCAGGCGCAGTGATACTTACTATTGTGCGTTTTTTGAGCACACCGCCTTCAAGTGATTTTCGCATCCAACGCCTCAATCGTATGCAAGCCATTAGTACTATTTTACTTCTTGCCACTATCTATTTGATGTACAAGGAGTTTACTTCGTGGGGACTAACTCTCACCATAGCAGCCATTATCGATTTAGTCATTGCTTTCCGCAAACCATCATAACGAACAATTATGCAAAATACTGTTTTGTTGGGAAAAAACCTGAACGAATTGAAGGATGTGGCAAAAACTCTCGGAATGCCGACATTCACAGGCAAGCAATTGGCAGAATGGCTCTATAAAAAACGAGCAGTTTCGTTCGACGAAATGAGCAATATATCGCTCAAAAACAGGCAAATTTTGGCAGAACATTTTACTATAGGACGCACGCCGCCCATCAAAGAAGCTGTTTCGATTGACGGCACGAAAAAATATTTATTCCAAACTGCCAAAGGCACAGTTGAATCGGTATTTATTCCCGAAGATGACCGCGCCACGCTCTGCATTTCGAGCCAAGTAGGTTGCAAAATGAACTGTCTGTTCTGCATGACCGGCAAACAAGGTTTTTCAGGTAATCTTACTGCCAGCGAAATTTTGAACCAAATACTTTCCGTTCCCGATAGCGAAAAACTTACTAATTTGGTGTACATGGGCATGGGCGAGCCGATGGACAACACGCTGGAAGTGCTGCGTTCGTTAAACGTAATGACCAGTGAATGGGGATTGGCATGGAGTCCGCGCCGAATTACAGTGTCCACCATAGGATTAATTCCCGGTATGAAGCAGTTTTTGGAACATTCGGAATGCCATTTAGCTATCAGCCTGCACGAACCGTTTTCGGACGGGCGTTTACAACTGATGCCTGTAGAAAAGGCTTTTCCGATAGCCAAAGTGATAGATGAATTGAAAAAATATGATTTTGCCCACCAAAGACGGCTTTCGTTTGAATACATTGTGTTTGAAGGTATAAACGACTCACCACGTCATGCCATAGAATTGGTGCGATTACTCAAAGGAGTGCCGTGCCGCGTAAATCTTATCCGTTTCCACGCTATTCCGAACATAAAACTGAAAAGTCCAAGCACGGAAAAGATGGAAAAATTGCGCGATTACCTAACAAACAACGGTATTATTTGCACTATTCGCAAATCGCGTGGCGAAGATATTTCGGCTGCCTGCGGTATGCTATCGAGCGAACAAAAAAACATAACAATTTGAAAATCTGATATTAAAATTTAGAATTATGAAACGATTTTTTTTCATCACATTGGCGGCAGCTATGACACTACTCTACGGATGCCGCAACACGGACGTACTTTTGCCCAACTCCATCGGTTCAATATTTGAAGTACTGGTGGTTATCGACCAAAAAGATTGGAAAAGCGAAGGCGGCAAAGCGCTGTTTGATATTTTGAATGAATCCGCCCCTGCTCTGCCACAGCCGGAAGCACTTTTTAAACTGTCAAAAGTACCTCACAACGCTTTTGACCATTTGGTAAAACCGGCACGCAACATAGTTGTTGTAACGGTTGATTCGCTGCTTTACACCAAAGCAAGTATGAAATTAGCGAAAAACAAATGGGCTAAAAATCAAATGGTTGTATTCATTACCGCACCGAACAGTTCTTCACTCGCCAACTACGTAATGGCAAAAAAACGCACAATACAGCAAGCTTTTATCAATTCGGAACGCGCCAACCAAATGGACTACTACAAAGCCAACGCCAACCAAACTGCTATGAAAAAAGCTTACGAAAAATTCGGCGTGCGCATTACTCTGCCAACTGACCTGAACAAATATAAGGAAGCGGACAACTTTTTGTGGATATCGAACGGCAGCATTGATGCAAATAAAAATATCATCATTTATGCCTATCCCTACACTGACCAAAAGCAACTTACCGAAAAAGAATTGTTATCCAGACGCGACTCTGTGCTAAAAGTTAATATCCCCGGTAGCGTTGAAGGTTCATATATGGGTACCGAATACGATGTGATACCCCCGATTATGAAAGAAATTTGGGTGAACGACGCTTACTGTGCCGAAATACACGGATTGTGGAAAATGAAAAACGGCGAAGTAATGGGAGGCCCGTTCGTTAGCCACTCACGCGTGGACGAACTCGGCAGCCGCATTATTACTGTAGAAGGCTTTGTGTTTGCTCCCGGACGTGACAAACTCAACAATATTCGCCAAATGGAAGCCATGGTCTATTCGCTCCGTTTGCCGCAAGAAATTAACGAAATTACCGTTACTGCCAAAGCTAACACGCGTAAATAAAAAACGAGTTTAAAAAAACAACATTAATATGGAAAAACTTTTAAAAATAGGCATCACACAAGGCGACATCAACGGTGTCGGCTACGAAATAATTTTAAAAACATTAGCAGATAATCGCATTCTCGAAAACGCTGTTTTCATTATCTACGGCTCGTCGAAAGTGGCGGCATTCTACAAAAAGCAGTTGGAAATGGACAATCTGAACTTTAACATTGTGCGCAAAGCCGAAGAAGCCAATCCGCGCCGCATTAACATTATCAACTGCTGTAATGACGAAATAAAAGTAGAAATGGGAGTTCCTACCAAAGAAGCCGGTGAAGCCGCTTTCAAAGCTTTGGAAGCCGCCACCGACGACCTCAAAAACGGTATTATCGACGGCATAGTAACCGCTCCTATCAACAAAGCCACCATACAATCGGAACGGTTCAATTTCAACGGTCACACGGAGTACCTTCAAAGTAAATTCGACCAAAACGAATCGCTGATGCTCCTCGTAAGTGACAGATTGAAAGTGGCTTTGGCTACCAACCACGAACCCATCAATGCCGTGGCAGGATTATTGACAGAAGAACTTCTGCTTAAAAAATTGACCTTGCTAAAAAAATCGCTCCAACGCGACTTTATAATACGTCAACCGCGCATAGCCGTTTTGGCATTGAATCCGCACGCAGGAGATGACGGGCTGATAGGGAAAGAAGAAATCAACATCATTGCACCTGCTGTAAAAAAAGCCAACGAAGAAGGCATTATTTGCGTGGGTCCACTGGCTGCCGATGGATTTTGGGGTTCGAGCGAATTGACCCATTACGATGCAGTTTTGGCAATGTACCACGACCAAGGACTTGCACCTTTCAAAGCAATAGCCATGAACACCGGCGTGAATTTTACAGTCGGTTTGCCCATTGTGAGAACATCGCCCGACCACGGCACCGCCTACAACATTGCAGGTAAAAATTTGGCAAACGAAAACTCGTTCCGACAAGCTGTTTTTGCGGTATTCGACATCGTAAAAAATCGGAATTTATATGACGAAATCAACGAAAATCCATTGCAAATCAACGAAAAAAATTAGAAACAAATTGTTGATAAATTACTTTTCTCATTCTTAAAAAAAAATGTAACTTTGCAAAGTCGAAAAATAGAGGCAAAAATAACGACCGATTTTCGCAAATCATGCACATTTTCAGAAAAAAATTTTTCATACATCTAAAACATTGCCGAAACATTTACGCAGTGAAAGGTTTACTGCCTCAAAAAGGAACAAAGACAATAAATTAATAACAAGCTGTTTGTGCGCCGTAAAAGCGACAAACAGCTTTTTTAATAGTTCAAAAATATACCACAATGACACCACAAGTAAGTATTATCATGGGCAGCGTAAGCGATCTTCCAATAATGGAAAAAGCAGCGCAAACGCTCGACGAATTCCACATTCCGTTTGAAATGCACGCCTTATCGGCGCACCGCACACCGTCCGAAGTAGAGACGTTTGCTCGCGAAGCTGCCTCACGCGGCATAAAAGTCATCATAGCAGCAGCCGGAATGGCGGCAGCTTTACCCGGAGTTATCGCAGCAAACACCACTTTGCCCGTTATCGGCGTTCCCATCAACGCTTCATTTGATGGTATGGATGCACTTTTGGCTATCGTTCAGATGCCTCCCGGCATTCCTGTTGCTACCGTAGCCGTAAACGGTGCAATGAACGCCGCCATTTTGGCAGTGCAAATATTAGCAGTGGGCGACACACAAATAACCGACAAATTAACAATTTACAAAAAAAACCTCAAAACTAAAATTGTAGAAGCCGATGCCAAACTCGGCACAATAAAGTACACATACAAAACAAATTGATTGACAATATGAACTATAGAATTTTTGTAGAAAAACGACCTGAATTTCAAGTAGAAGCGAAAAGTTTGCGCAATGAGTTGAACAATAATCTTAATCTGAAAATCAGCACATTGCGACTAATAAACGTGTACGACCTGTTTGGTTTTACAGAGGATTTGCTTAAAAAAAGCCGTTTTCAAGTTTTCGGTGACATTGTAACCGATACTGTGAGCGACGCCATTGACTTGACTGCAAAAAAATATGTGGCTGTAGAATATTTGCCCGGGCAATTTGACCAACGCGCATCGACAGCTGTCGATTGCGTAAAGCTCATTGACCCCACTGCCGAAATTCGTATAAAAAGTTCTAAATTACTGATATTCGACGACAATATTTCCGATTCCGATATCGAAAAAATAAAAAAATACCTTATTAACACAATAGAGAGCCGCGAAAAAGATTTGACGACCCTTTGCGACAACGAACAAGCCGACTCAAAACCCGTAACCGTACTTAACGGTTTTATACAGATGCAAGACAACGAAAGGGAAAAATTTTGCGAAGAAATGGGACTTGCTATGAATGTTGACGACCTGCAATGCGTCATAGACTACTTCAAAGCTGAAGGACGTGACCCCATTGAAACGGAATTGCGCATTCTCGACACCTATTGGAGCGACCATTGCCGTCACACCACTTTCACCACCATTTTAGAAGAAATCACCATTAACGAATCGTTCATAAAATCGAATCTTGAAGAGTCGCTTGAACTCTACAAAAAAATGCGACACGAACTTAACTGTACGCACAAAGATATTTGCTTAATGGACATAGCGACCATTGGCGCACGCTACCTGCGCAAAAACGGCTATTTGGACGATTTGGAAGTGAGCGAAGAAAACAATGCTTGCAGCATTTTTGTAAACGTTGATGTGGACGGAAAAACGGAAAAATGGCTCTTGCAATTTAAAAACGAGACACACAACCACCCCACCGAAATAGAACCTTTTGGCGGTGCTGCTACTTGTTTGGGCGGTGCCATACGCGACCCGCTTTCGGGACGCAGCTACGTTTATCAAGCGATGCGTGTAACCGGCGCAGGAAACATTTACGCACCAATGGAAGACACTCTCGAAGGTAAACTGCCGCAACGCATCATTTCGACTAAAGCCGCCCACGGTTATTCCAGCTACGGGAACCAAATAGGATTAGCCACTACTCATGTACGCGAAATCTATCACAAAGATTATTTAGCAAAACGCCTTGAAGTGGGTGCCGTTGTGGGCGCAGTAAAAGCCGACCATGTTCGTCGCGAAACTCCCGCACCGGGCGATATCGTACTGCTGATAGGAGGACGCACAGGTCGTGACGGAATTGGTGGTGCCACAGGTTCATCAAAAGAACACAACTTGCAATCGCTTGAAACGTGCAGCAGCGAAGTGCAAAAAGGTAATGCCCCCGAAGAACGCAAATTAGAACGTTTTTTCCGCAGACCTGAAGTAACTCGACTAATTAAAAAATCGAACGATTTCGGTGCAGGCGGCGTTAGTGTCGCTATTGGCGAATTAGCCGATGGATTAGACATCTATTTGGACAGAATTTTAACAAAATACAGCGGACTTAATTCAACCGAACTTGCCATCAGCGAATCGCAAGAACGTATGTCTGTAGTCATTGAAGCCGCCAATCGTGCCGAATTTGAAAGCTATTGTCATAGCGAAAACATTGAAGTGGTACACATTGCCGACATTACAGATACGCAACGGATGCGTATGTTCAACAAAGGACGCAAAGTGGCTGATTTATCGCGCGCTTTCATCGACAGTGCAGGCGCAAAACACTACGCCAAAGCAACCATTGCAACTGTAGAAGAAACCAATCCTTTTCTCCGTAAAGTAGAAGGCGCAACGCTTTACGACAAAATGGTAACCAATTTAAGCGACGACAACGTAGTGTCGCAAAAAGGTCTTATCGAACATTTCGACTCCACCATCGGTGCAAGCACCGTGCTGATGCCCTTTGGTGGCAAAACACAAAACTCCGAAACTCAAGTAAGCGTACAAAAATTACCGGTTTTACACGGTAACACCAATTGCGCTTCCATCATGGCTTTCGGTTACAATCCGTTCATCACTTCGTGGAGTCCTTATCACGGCGCAGCTTACGCCGTAGTAGAAGCCTGTGCCAAAGTAGTAGCTGCCGGAGCGCGATTCGATAAAATGCGTTTCTCGTACCAAGAATATTTTGAACGTTTGCAAACGGCGGAATCGTGGGGAAAACCCTTGAGCGCACTTTTGGGCGCATTGGAGATGCAAGAAGCGTTAAAACTGCCTTCTATCGGCGGAAAAGACTCCATGAGCGGCACTTTTCAAAACATCAACGTACCACCTATGCTTATGGCTTTCGGCATCACTACAGTAGATGCCAACAATGTCATCAGTACCGATTTGAAAGCAAGCGGAAATCACCTCTATCTCATCCGCCACACACCTCTGCGCAACTATATGCCGAACACAGAACAATTGAAGAAAAACTTCAATTTTGTCAGCGAAAACATTGAAAATAAAAAAATTCTATCAGCCTACGCCATCGGTTTCGGAGGTATCAGCGAAGCTATTTCAAAAATGGCATTCGGTAACGAAATAGGCGTTGACATCAATTTAAACGAAGCCGACCTTTTCAACTACAATTACGGCTCAATTTTGGTAGAAAGCACGCAAAAACTGGACTATGCAGACGCCGAATTTATCGGCACGACAATAGCTAAACCTGTTATAACCATTAACGGTGAAACAATGGATTTGAAAAAACTGTGGATTGCCAACACAGAAAAATTTCGAAGCGTCTATCCCGACAAAGGAGAAAACAACGCTACTGTAATGCATTATACACCTGAAAAACGAACATTCACTTACAAAGGCGAACGCGTAGAAAATCCAATTGCTTATTTGCCGGTATTTCCGGGTACCAACTGCGATTATGACACCGCAAGAGCATTCCGCAAAGCAGGTGCAAAAGTAGTTCACAGTGTTTTCCGCAATCTTAGCGGCGAAGACATTTTAGCTTCTATTGCTGAAATGAAAGCAAACATTTCTCGCTGCCATATTTTTGTACTTTGTGGCGGTTTTTCGGCAGGCGACGAGCCTGACGGCAGTGGAAAATTTATTTGTAACGTGTTACAAAACAAAGAGATAACCAACGAAATTCATCAACTTATCAACCGTGGCGGTCTCATTCTTGGCATTTGCAACGGTTTTCAAGCTTTGGTAAAATCGGGACTTCTTCCCTACGGTCGTTTGGGTTGCGTTACGCAAGAGTCGCCCACTCTGTTCCGCAACGACATCAACCGTCACATTTCGCAAATGGTAACAACACGTGTCGCTTCAACCAACTCGCCTTGGCTGGAAAGTTTCAACATCGGCGACCTGCACACCATAGCCATGAGTCACGGCGAAGGAAAATTTGTTATCAACCCACAGTTAGCCAAAGAATTATTTGAAAATGGTCAAGTGGCATTCCAATACGTTGATTTGCAAGGCGAAATTACTGTCGAATCGCCCTACAATCCCAACGGTTCCAACTACGCTATTGAAGGCATCATCAGCAAAAATGGTCAAATACTTGGTAAAATGGGACACAGCGAACGCTACGAAGAAAATCTCTTCAAAAATATCAGCGGCAATAAGCACCAAGATATTTTTAAAAACGCTGTCAATTATTTCAGACACAACAAATTATAAAATAACAAATTATGCAAACATTAACGGCAACAAACTTCAAGTTTCCGCAACAGACAAAAGTTTATAACGGCAAAGTTCGCGATGTCTATTTTGTAGGCGATAAAATAGTGATGGTAGCGACTGACCGAATTTCGGCATTCGACGTTATTTTACCAAAAGGTATTCCCTATAAAGGTCAAATACTCAATCAAATAGCATCGATTTTTTTAGATGCCACTGCCGATATTTGCCCAAATTGGAAATTGGCTTCGCCCGACCCGATGGTTACTATCGGCGTGGTCTGCAAAGGCTTTCCGGTAGAAATGATTGTACGCGGCTACTTGTGCGGAAGCGCATGGCGTGCCTATAAAAGCGGTGTGCGCAAAATTTGCGGCGTGAAATTGCCCGACGGTATGCGTGAAAATCAAAAATTTCCCACGCCCATTATCACACCTACTACTAAAGCCGAAATTGGCGAACACGACGAAGATATTTCCAAAGACGAAATCATTGCCAAAGGATTGGTTTCGGCTGAAGAATACGCCATTTTGGAACGTTACACGCTCGCCCTATTCCAACGCGGAACAGAAATTGCCGCTCAACGGGGACTTATTCTTGTAGATACAAAATACGAATTCGGTACCCACAACGGCACCATCTACTTGATGGACGAAATACACACCCCCGATTCGAGCCGCTACTTCTACGCCGAAGGCTACGAAGAACGCTTTGCAAAAGGCGAACCGCAAAAGCAACTCTCTAAAGAATTTGTGCGCGAATGGCTGATGAGCAACGGATTTCAAGGAAGAGAAGGAGAACAAGTTCCGGAAATGACTGACGAAATAGTAGAAGGCATCAGTACCCGCTACATAGAATTGTTTGAGCAGATAACCGGCGAAAAATTCCAAAAAACCGACACTAAACAACTTGAACAACGCATTGAACAGAATATTCTCAATTTTTTAAAATCAAATAACTAATTCCATGGCAGTAAGTTACGAAAAGGCAGGAGTGAACCTCGAAGCGGGCTACGAAGTGGTGCGCCGCATCAAAAAACATGTCGCCTCTACAACACGTATAGGAGTGATGGGCAATATTGGTACATTCGGCGGAATGTTCGACCTCTCTGCACTCAACATCAAAGAGCCGGTGCTCGTGAGCGGTACCGACGGCGTAGGCACTAAACTCAAATTGGCGTTTGCAATGGACAAACATGACACCATAGGCATCGATGCGGTGGCTATGTGCGTTAACGATGTTTTGGCGCAAGGAGCCGAACCGCTCTACTTTTTGGACTACGTGGCTATTGGCAAAAACGACCCTGTAAAAATTGAGCAAATTGTTGCCGGTGTAGCCGAAGGCTGCCGTCAGGCAGGCTGCGCACTTATTGGCGGCGAAACAGCCGAAATGCCCGGAATGTACGAAAACGGTGAATACGACATTGCCGGATTTACTTGTGGCGTGGTGGAAAAATCGCAAATAATTGACGGCTCAAAAGTAAAAGTCGGCGACCTGCTTATCGGCATTGCTTCATCGGGCGTGCATTCCAACGGTTTCAGTTTGGTACGCAAAATTTTCAGCGATGCCCGCCTCGACCTATTTACCCGATACACCGACCTTGACACCGAAAAAACGCTTGGCGAAGTGGCACTCACTCCTACAAAAATTTACATAAAACCTGTATTGGACGTGGTGCGCAATTGCGATGTTCACGGCATAGCGCACATTACCGGCGGTGGCTTCGACGAAAACATTCCACGCATACTGAAAGAAGGACAAGGTGCTGAAATAGAAAAAGGTAGTTGGGAAATTTTGCCGATTTTCCGCTTTTTGGAACAACACGGAAAAATTCCTCACCGCGAAATGTTCAACATTTTCAATATGGGAATTGGAATGGTGATGGCTTTAGATGCCGACGAAGCCGAAAAAGCCATCGCAATTTTGACCAAACACGGCGAAAAAGCAACCGTAATCGGCAAAGTAACCGACCAAACGGGTGTGGTCATAAAGTAAACAAACGATGAACAAAAAAACCAACATCGCCGTTTTCGCCTCCGGCAATGGCAGTAACTTTGAAGCTTTGGTGCAAGCCTGCAAAAACGGCACCATTGCTGCCGACATACGCATTTTGGTGTGCGACCAACCGAATGCCTACTGCATAGAACGGGCAAAAAACCACAATGTGCCTGTTTTTGCTTTCAAAGCGAAAGAGTTTACCGACAAAGCGCACTACGAAACGGAAATTTGCCGTATTTTAAAAACTTACGACATTGAATTGATTTGTTTAGCGGGCTATATGCGCATTGTCGGGCACACGCTGCTGCAAGCCTACGACGGTAAAATACTTAACATACACCCTGCTCTGCTTCCCGCTTTCAAAGGCGCACACGCTATTGACGATGCGTTTCGTTTCGGTGTGAAAGTGTTCGGCGTAACCGTTCATCTCATTGATGACACCATCGACGGTGGCACTATTGTAGCACAGCGCGCATTTGAATATTACGGAAACGACCGCAACGAAGTAGAAGCCAAACTCCACGAAATAGAACATCAACTCTATCCCGAAGCAATAAACATAATTCTAAAAACACAAAAAAAAATAATTCATAATGAGAGCATTAGTATCTGTTAGCAACAAAACCGGATTGGTAGAATTTGTAAAAAACCTCAAAGCACTCGGCTGGGACATTATCGCCACCGGTGGCACTATGAAACTGCTGCAAGAGAGCGGCATACAAGTTATTAATATCAGTGAAGTAACGGGATTTTCCGAAATTTGCGACGGGCGTGTAAAAACATTGCATCCCAAAGTACACGGCGGACTTTTGGCGCGCCGCGACAATCCCGACCACCTCAAAGCATTGAAAGACAACGGCATCGAATTTATCGATATGGTTTGCGTTAATCTCTATCCGTTTGGCGAAACCATTGCCAAACCCGACGTTACGATAGAAGATGCCATTGAACAGATTGATATTGGCGGACCATCGATGCTACGCAGCGCTGCGAAAAACTATGCGGACGTTACCGTAGTGTGCAATCCTGCCGACTATCCGAAAATTATCGACGAAATCAGAGCCAACGGCAACACCACGCTCGAAACGCGCTTAAAATTGAGTGCAAAAGCCTACACGCACACCGCCGAATACGATATGTGCATCGCCACTTTTATGCGTGAAAAAGCACACCTCAACGAAAAATTGTTCCTCGAATTTGACTTAGCACAAGGACTTCGCTATGGCGAAAATCCTCACCAATCGGCAAAATTCTACCGCCAAAAAGAACATGTTCCCTATTCACTCGCCTTTGCCAAACAATTGCACGGTAAAGAGATGAGTTACAACAACATACAAGACGCCAACGCCGCACTGAACATTGTAAAAGAATTTGATGCACCGTTTTGCGTGGGACTGAAACACATGAATCCCTGCGGAGCAGCCATCGGCACCGACATTGTGGACGCTTGGACAAAAACCTACGAAGCTGATAAAGTGAGTATTTTCGGCGGTATTGTGGCTACTAATCAAGAAGTTACCAAAGAAGCTGCCGAACTGATGAAACCCATTTTTCTGGAAATTATCATGGCGCCCAAATTCTCACCCGAAGCATTGGAAATCCTTCAAACGAAGAAAAATTTGCGCCTTTTGGAAGTTGAGATGCGCAAAACCGACGACAAACCGATGCAATACGTTAGCGTAAACGGCGGTCTGTTGGTGCAAAACACAGATGTGGAAATGGCAGAACTTTCGTCAGCTATGTGCGTTACCAAAACAGCACCTACGGAAGCACAATTGACCGACATGGAATTCGGACTGCGCATTGTGAAACACGTAAAATCGAACGCTATTGTGGTAGTGAAAAACGGTCAAACGCTCGGTGTAGGCGCAGGACAAATGAACCGCATCGGCTCTGCCGAATTGGCACTTAACGCTGCACATGCCAACGGTGTAAAAAGCGGATTGGTAATGGCTTCCGACGCTTTTTTCCCGTTCGACGACTGTGTAACATTGGCGCACACAATGGGCGTTGATGCTATTGTACAACCCGGCGGCAGCGTGCGAGACGAAGATTCCATAAAAAAAGCCGACGAATACGGCATCACCATGCTATTTAGTGGAAAACGTCACTTTAAACACTAAAAATAGCCGTCATTTTGTCGTAACCTGTTTGGCGCAAGTTTGCTTACCCTTTGGACGTAATTTTCAATGTGCCAAGTGTTATTGGGATTTGGATTTTAAAGTTTAAAACTTAATAAGAAATAATTAAAAAATGAAAGTACTGGTTATAGGCGGAGGCGGTCGCGAACACGCCATTATTGATGCTATCAGCAAATCGAAACAGGTAACTAAAATCTACGCCGCACCCGGCAATGCCGGCATTGCACAACTGGCTGAATGCTTGCCAATAAAAGATACCGATGTGGACACTTTGGTAACATTCGCCTACAATCACGCTATCGACCTTACGGTAGTTGGTCCCGAATTGGCATTGGCAGCAGGCATTGTCGATGCTTTTGAAGCGCACGGGCTGAGAATTTTCGGTCCTACCAAAGCGGCTACACAAATAGAATCCAGCAAGCAATTTGCTAAAGATTTGATGAAGAAATACGACATTCCTACAGCCGATTACAAAGTTTTTTCCGACTATTCATCGGCGTGGGAATATGTGCAAACAAGCCCGATGCCCGTAGTGCTGAAATACGACGGATTGGCAGCCGGAAAAGGCGTTGTCATAGCCGAAAATCTGGACGAAGCCAATAGCGCACTCAAAGATATGTTGCAAAACGATAAATTCGGACATGGACAAGTGGTAATTGAAGAGTTTATGACCGGTCCCGAATTTTCGTTCATGTGTTTCGTGAGTGGCGACAAAGTTTATCCAATGGTTTTATCGCAAGACCACAAACGCGCTTTCGATGGCGACAAAGGTCCCAATACAGGCGGCATGGGAGCCTATTCGCCACTGCCGTTCATTACAAAAGCCGACGAAGAATTTGCCTTGCAAAAAATTATGCTTCCCACGGCAAAAGCCATGATAGCCGAAGGTTGTCCGTTTAAAGGCGTACTCTATGGCGGACTGATGAAAACCCCTAACGGCATTAAAGTTGTGGAATTTAACGCCCGCTTTGGCGACCCCGAAACAGAAGTGGTACTCCCACGCCTTACCGCCGACATTGTGGATATTTTCACCGCTATTATCGACGGCACCACGCCTGTACTGACTTGGGACAAACGCGCCGCTATCGGCATTGTTCTTGCTTCAAAAGGCTATCCGAATAATTACGAAAAAGGCTTTGAAATAAAAAATCTCGACCGTGTCGATACTACTGTTTATCACATGGGCACCAAACGGGAAAACGACAAAATAATAACCAATGGCGGACGCGTGCTGTTCGTTACCGCACTTGCCGACACATTAAAAGAAGCGCGCGAAAAAGCCAATGCCGAAGTCGCCAAAATCGATTGCGAAAATCTTTTCTACCGAACCGACATCGGTTGGCAGGCTACATAACTAATAAAAGGCGACCTTTAAAAGTCGCCTTTTTTGCACAAAAATAGTTGCAACTTAAAATTTGGTAGTTACCCGTTTTTTTATTACTTTTCGGAAAAATTAAAACACCCTTAAAAATGAGCAGAGAAATTATCCTTATCAACATTTCCGGCGAAGACAAACCGGGCGTAATGTCTTCTATAACAAATATTTTAGGCAGATACGATGCAACCATACTCGACATCGGACAAGCCGACATTCACCACACGCTTTCGTTAGGTATTTTGTTCAAAATTGACAGCGAATTACATTCCGGAGCTATTTTAAAGGATATTCTTTTCAAATGCTCAGAATTGGGCGTTACGGTAAAATTTACTCCCGTTTCGGAAGAAAATTACAACAGTTGGGTGGGACGACAAGGCAAAAGTCGCTACATTGTTACCATTCTCGGCAAAGTCATCACCGCTCGACAAATTTCGCTGCTCACAAAAGCGATTTCCGACCAAAACCTAAATATCGATTCCATAAAACGACTTACAGGACGACCGCCACTGGACGTTGACAACTTGGAAGACCTCCGTTCGTGCATCGAATTTTCAGTGCGTGGCACACTTGCCGACAAAAACAAACTTTCCGATGAGTTTCTTCGTATTTCGGCAAACGAAGGCATTGACATTTCTTTCCAACGCGACGATATGTACCGCCGCAACCGCCGCCTCATCTGTTTCGATATGGACTC
>DUQS01000037.1 GCA_012837685.1 Bacteroidales bacterium | reverse complement strand
TTTTCACTAACGGGGTTTGGTGCTATTCCGTTCGCTTGTTGCTTATTTTGTTTTTTGAAGTGTTGGGAAAATTTTAAACCAATTTTTCAAACTTGGCTTTGTTACACAACATTAACAATGTGATTTGCAAATAACGTTAGCGTTATTATGGCGTTATCTTTTCCTATCAAAGAACCAATTATGAACCATTAATGAAAAGAAATAGAGCATGCTCTGTTTTCACAACACTCCCCCTGATATTCAGTTGACTAAACATTAATTGCACATTGTTCATTGATAATTGCCGACATCTATTGTTGTGCAATTTGTGCAATAATTGTGCAATTCATTTTATCGTATAAAAAGCCCCTGCACCCTTTTGTCCGCTTGGTTTAAGAATCTCTTTTACAACTAATTCTGCTAAATCATTACTTGCTGTATTGCGTGAACAATCATTAATTTTTTGATATTCGCTATTCGTAATTTTTCCTTTCTCTTTCGCGTACAATACTGCTTTTACTTGTCTATTATTTAATCCAAGAGTTTGTAAGTGGTCTTCATTAAAGATGTCCTTTTGAAAAACAGCCCAAATACCCGATGTTTTGTAGTAAAAATTTGGTTCCGGTAGTCCCGCTTCTTTACACAAGCTTATCATTTTTGTAATACCTCGTCCCCAAGATTCAATGTAGCCACTACGGAAAAGAGCGTTAGCAATGTCAGGGTTGTAAGGTTTTGAAGAGTGCTTGTCTAATAATGTCTCTATTGTCCAATCCTCTGGCAAAGTCCCTTCATTCCAAATCATGATTTTGTCTTTATAGACGCTAATTTGAATAGGAACACCTCCTGAATAATCTTTATGAGCAATTGCATTCAACAATGCTTCACGAATAGCATCTTTCGGATATTCATAGGTTTCAACACGGTTAATTCCGTTTTCGTAACTGATAATTGCCTTAATATATTTTGTAAAAAGCAGGTCGAGTGTTTTTTCAATTTGCTCAAACAAATTTCCGTGAACTTCGTCCTGAAAAATCAGGTCTGCATCGTTTTCAAAGAAACCTATTTTTATGTAAGCACCTGTCACAAATTTTTCCGGTTTGGTGTAAAACAGTAAAATAGCAGCTCTTTTCAGATATTTTCCGTCTTTTAACTTCAAGTTTTCTAAAAGTTGTTCGTTGGTGTCATTTAAACTAATTTCATCAAGACGTTTACTTTTTGCGCCTTGTTTTTTAAAAAACTCAAACGTTTCTTGTTTTAAATCAGATACCGAAACATGTGGAATTAGAACTCCATCCCAGTGTTTTCCTCGCTTCTGTAGCAAAAATTTGTCCAAAGCTACACCTTTCAGTTCTTGTTTAGTGCTTCCGCTTCGGTAGTGATATTGTCCTTTGTAACTTATGGCATTGGGATAAGGCTCAACAACTATTTCCAAGTAATCGCCCTGATCTGTTTTGTGTAAATTTACATCAACTAATATTCCCAAAATATCACGCACTTTATTCGGGATATCCTCCAATAACTTTTTTGCATCAGGAACACCAACAATTTTTCCGTCATCATCTTTTCCGATAAATATAGTGCCACCTTGTGCATTTGCAAAACCACAAACCCATTTCAGGTAATCATCGTGCCAAGCACTTTTATATTCTATATTTTGCTGTTCGGGCATAGCCATTATAATTTTAAGATTTAAAAATTAAATCACTTATAATCTAAATGCACTATGGATTCTTTTATTTCTTTTCCACTTTTCGCAAGGCGATATCATAAGCTTTGTAATAGTATTTGATAAACTGTTTCCACAACGCTTTTGATGCAATGGCGGATGCTTTTTGGCGTATTTTTGCATGTTCTGTCGCCGATTTTTTGTTAAATTCAGCCACCATATCGCGAATATCAGCCACCACTTCCATGTAATTGCTGTCCGTGCGATGCACAACACCCACACCTTTATCAACCGATTGCGGACGCGCCGAAACCCACTGACCAAAACCTGCCAAATCGGTAGTGATAGTAGGAATACCGAACGCTGCACTTTCCAATGGCGTATAGCCCCAAGGTTCGTAATACGAAGGGAAAATTGTCAAATCGAATCCGACAAGCAAATCATAATAATCCATATTAAAAATACCGTCATTGCCATTCAGATAGCTCGGTACAAAAATAATTTTCACCGCTTGCGACTGCTGATTGGTATAGTTAAGAGCATAAATCATTTGCATCACTCTGTCCTGTTCAATTTCAACTAAATGGTGTGTGTAAAACGGATCTGAAATGGTCAAATCCAAATGATGACCCATTTTATAAGCTAAATCGCCACGCTTGCCGTCCGACCACGCCGGTACCATTATGAAAGCTACAATTTCCCTTTTTATGGGTAAATCGTTTACCTGTTTCATGGCTTCGATAAACACATCTATTCCCTTGTTCTTAAACTCGTAACGTCCGGAAATGCCTATAAACATAGGATTTTTGCTCAATTTGTAACTCAATAGATTTTCGGCAACATGCGTTAAACATTCACGCGCTTTCTTTTGAGATTCTTTCAGAGCTTTGCCTTGCGGAACAAAATCGGGTTCAAAACCATTTGGGGTAACCACATCAACTTCTTTTTCAAGCAGTTGTACACATTCTTTATTAGTAATATCGCTCACCGTAGTAAACGCATCGCACAAATGCGCCGCCGTTTTTTCCACCGAATGTTTGGAAATCATATTCAACTCACGCGCCATTTGGTCGCCATTGTAAGCCGTCAAATAATCGTAGAGCGGCTTGTTGTTGCCCGCAATAGAACGACCAATAGACGTGGCATGAGTAGTAAACAAAGTCGCCACTTGAGGCAAATTTTGCTTAAGATAGAACAGTCCAAACGCCGACATCCACTCATTGAAATGCGCTACCACTTTCTTGTTTTCCAAATGGTAAAAATCGTAGAAACTTTTAATAACCGCACCCGTAGCATAGCCGAACATAGACGATTCATCGTAATCACCGTAAGCTTGAAGCGATTCCACGCCGTAAAGTTTCCAAAAATCGCCGTAAATTTGATTTTTTTGAGCAAAAAACGGCATAAAATCGACTAAAATAACAAATGGTTTACCACAAACATCCCAACGTCCCACCTTCACCGACAAATTTTCGTGCGTTTTTGCATAAGCTACCCATTCGGCAAAATCATCGGTAGGAATAAAATCTTGCGACACGGAATCTTCCCAAATATCGGGTCCAATGAAAAACAATTTATCGGGAAATACCGATTGCAACGTACGTGCCCGCGTAGATAAAACAGCATAAATACCGCCTACTTTGTTACAAACTTCCCAACTGGTTTCAAATATATAATCAGGGGATAAAATACTCATAAACAATTCTTTATTAAAAATTAAACAATTAAAAAAATCAATAAACAATAAGTTTTCGCAACCAATAGAAATCGTTGCCCTTTACGGCTACCATATATACACCCGCCGTCAAATGACTGACAGATACCGTTACATGTTTAGCACCGCCACCGTCGACAGCCATCAACTGCCGACCGCTAAAATCGATTACAGCAACTTCCGAAATTGCTTTGTCCGAGCGTACTTCAAAATAGTGGTGGGTCGGATTGGGGAATAAAACCACATTATCGGCAGCCGTAGCCGACAAACCCACCAACGATACGGAAACATAAGCCGAAATACCCGCTGCAGGCTTATAACGACTATTGCCGGATTGTTCTGCCGACAACACTGCCAACCCTTCTTTTTTCGCTACCAAACATCCATCTCTCACTTCGACCGTTTCGGTATCGTCCAAGTTATATTCAATAGGCAAGCGCGACGATGCAATTGCCGTAAGCGGCACTACATCGCCCACATGAAGCGTATTAAAATTCTGATTCCAATAGATGAATTGATAAGTCGTGTCGTTCACTACGCCCGTTACAGGAACAAGCAACGTATCGCGTCCATCGGTAACTTCAATCACTCCTTCCGACACGTTTCCGGAAGGTAGAAACAGCACACAAATAGTGCAAGAATCACGTTCATCACTACTGCCAACGGTTTCGGTAGGCTGTAAAATCATAAAATCGGGGTGCTTGCTCGTTACCGAAATCGGTCTGACAATATGCGCATAATGAACGGTGATAGACTGCTCAAACCGACGTTCTTTTTCAGAAAAAACGGGCAATGTATCGCGAACCTCTATGTAGTGAGCTTCGGTAATCGCAATGTTTTTGAAATTTTTGAAAAATGTAGCCCCTGGTTCTGTGTAGAAACGCAGTTTAGTCGTTGCTTTGTTCAGCCTAAAGGGACCATAATTTTTATAATCTTCTGTTACTGCTACACTTGTTACCGTTTTCCATTCGCCATTCGCTTGCGCCTCTACCTTTAGACGTCCAAAACTCCATGCCGAACATTTGGCATCGAAAAACAAATCGCCCGTTTCGCCCTCAAGTTCAAACTCCTTTGAAGCGGTAAAAGAGAGTTCATATTCATTCTCATCGAAAAAAACATAGTTTTCAGCCGCTAACGACAAAAAGCCGCTTATCAAAAGCAACCAACCAATTACCATGTATTTTGAACGGATTGCCATCAAGCGTTCACTATTTGGTTTGAGATAATTTTATGTCGCGAATTTGCAACTGCATGGAAGTGTTACCGTTAAACACATTTTCCTCTATGGTGTAACAAATATCCAGCGGATTGAACGCTTTTAAATCATCATTGTAATCCTTCATGCGAAAAGCAATGCCGTTCATCACATTTTCGCAACTGGAATCGACCATTTCCAACTTCAAATGCTCTTGGTCTCGACCAACTAAACGGCTATTACCTTCATAGTCGAACACGCGCCGCGTGCAAAAAACAGGTTTCATATTACCGGGGCCAAAAGGACCGCATTGCCTCAAAATACGGAAAAATTTGGGCGTAATCTCTTTAAACGTAATTTCAGAATCTATCTCTATTTGCGGAGTTTTTTGTTCCGGCAAAATATTTTCCTGCACATACGCCTCGAACCGCTTTTTAAATTCTTCCAAATTTGATTCTTTCAGCGTCAATCCCGCCGCATAGATGTGTCCGCCGAAGTTTTCCAACAAATCGCGACAACTATCAATTGCTTTGTAAATATCGAAACCCGTTACCGAACGCGCCGAACCGCTCACAAAACCATTAGCCAACGTCAGCACAACAGTCGGACGGTAATACTCCTCAGCCAAACGCGATGCCACTATACCAACAATGCCTTTGTGCCATTCGGGGTTATAAATAACAATAGAAGCCTGTTCTTGAGCGATTTCACCTAACAAAAGTTTTGCTTCTTCCGTGGTTTGTTTGTCAATATTGCGCCGCTCATCATTGTAGTTGTTAATGCAATCACTCTTTTCGCGAGCGAAATCGGCATCGCGAGACACCAACAATTCCACCACTTCGCGGGCGGACTGTATACGTCCCGAAGCATTGATACGCGGACCTATTTTAAACACTATATCACTGATTGTTATATCTTTATTAGCCAATCCACACAAGTTAATAATGCTTTTCAGACCTAAACGCGGATTTTCGTTCAACTGCTTTAATCCAAAATAAGCCAACACCCTATTTTCGCCTGTTATCGGCACTATATCGGAAGCAATGCTGACTACCACCAAATCCAATAACGGCTTAAGTCTTGAAAAATCAATGTTATTGTTTTGTGCAAAAGCTTGCATCAATTTAAATCCGACACCGCAACCCGACAAATGTTCGTAAGGATAGGTGCAATCGCTCCGCTTGCTGTCCAAAACAGCCACAGCTTGCGGCAATTCGTCGTCGGGCGTGTGATGGTCGCAAATAATAAAATCAATGCCGAGTTTTTTGGCATAATCGACCTTTTCTATCGCCTTTATGCCGCAATCCAAAGCAATAATCAATGAATAGCCGTTACTTTTAGCGTAATCAATTCCTTGGTAAGAAATGCCATATCCTTCGGTATAGCGGTCGGGAATGTAAAAATCGATGTTAGATGTGTACCGTTGAAGCAGAGTGTAAACCAACGCAACGGCTGTAGTGCCGTCCACATCATAATCACCGTAAATTAGGATGCCTTCCTTTTTCGCCAAGGCCAAATTCAGCCTATCAACTGCCTTATCCATATCTTTCATTAGAAAAGGGTCGTGCAATTGCGACAAATCGGGACGAAAAAACAAGCGGGCTTCCTCAAATGTTGTGATGCCCCTTTGGACAAGAATTTTAGCAATAACAGGGCTAACGCCTAACTCTGTGGCGATTTGCTGTTGTAAAACTTCTTGTTGGGCATCAATGGGACTAAAAATCCATTGAGTTTCCATTTATCTATATATTTTATTTTTATTTTCATTTTTTGCTGTAAAAAATAGCGATAACGAGGCTATTTGTAGTGTCATGTTTCCCAAAAATCGCTTGTGCATTTTAACTTGTAAAGTTAGGAAAATTTTCGGAGAAAATTGTCGTTTTTCCCGTAAATCTGTTTTTCTGCGTCTATAAGCTTACAACACTGTATGTTTTATCTCTGAAAAATAGAGATTTCTATCCGATTTCGACAAAAAAGATGTACTTTTGTAGAACAGATTTCTATGTTATGAACGAAACATTGAAAAAAGCGGTGGAAGTGTTGCGTCAAGGCGGTGTTATACTTTATCCTACCGACACTATTTGGGGACTTGGTTGCGATGCCACCAACGCAACGGCTGTGCAACGCATTTACGACATTAAGCAACGCACCAACTCAAAAGCAATGCTGGTGCTGATAGACAGTAGTGCCAAACTGCAAGGCTACGTGCGCGAAGTACCTGATATAGCGTGGGATTTGATTGATTTGAGCGAAAAACCGCTTACTATCATCTACTCGGGCGCAAAAAACTTAGCGGAAAACCTTGTAGCCGAAGACGGTTCGATAGGCATACGCATCACTCGCGAAACGTTCTCAAAACGCCTGTGTGAACAGTTTCGCAAGCCGATTGTTTCCACTTCGGCGAATATCAGCAACACAACAGCGCCAAAAAGTTTCAGTGAAATAGACGAAAATATCAAAAATAACGTTGATTATATTGTTGACTACCGACAGAACGAAAAAATAAAAGCTACCGCATCGAGCATTATAAAATTGGAGGTGAACGGACAAATTACTATTATTAGGAAGTGAAACAGAAGCAATGAAAAACCAGAAACTGAAATATTTAGCAATGGATTTTTTATCCGCCATGTTAGTGTGGATATGCTTTTTCATTTTCCGCCGCACGTTCAACGATTTACGTTTCGCCACCGACGTGCCGTTTTTTGTCCCGTCTTACAATCTTTGGCTTTCGGCTACTTTTTATCCGTTTTTAGCCATTTTTATCCACTATTTAAGCGGATTTTACAATGCTAACAGAAGTTTTTCGCGAGTAACGGAGTTTTTGACTACTTTTATTTCCGCCTTTTTCATCACACTCATCACCTATTTTGTTTTGCTTATAGATGACGTGGTAGTTTCTTACACATTCTACTACAAATCGTTCCTCGTACTACTGACGTTCCAATTTGTTTTTACTTACATCGGACGATTTTACCTCACTCAGCAGTACTACAATCGCATTAAAAAAGGACTTATCAAAAGTTATACGCTGATTATCGGCACCGGCACATTGGCACAAAAAACCACTATGGAATTTAACAAAAAAATACGCAAATACGGCAACTCCATAGTCGGCTACGTTACTTTGGGACATTCAACATCGCAATGCGAAGGTCCCATTTTGGGCGACATTGCACAAGTAGGCAACATTATTAAGAACTACAACATACACAACGTTATCATCGCTATTGACAAAGTATCTGATGATGAGCTTTTTAAACTAATCAACGACTTGATAATCTACAACGTTACTATACAGTTTCCACCGTCACAATTTGAAATTTTGACCGGAAAAATCCGAATAAAAGATATTGATGCCTCGCCATTTGTAACCATTTCGGAAGTATCGATGCCGGCATGGCAACAATCATTTAAACGCGTATTTGATATTTTTTGCAGTATTATTGCACTTATTTTGTTTCTACCTTTCCTCGCTTACATAGCCGTGCGAATAAAGAAAGATTCCAAAGGCGATGTTTTCTACCGTCAGGAACGCATTGGGAAAAACGGACGCCCGTTTAACGTTTTAAAATTGCGCACAATGTACGAAGATGCTGAAAGAAACGTGCCGTTGCTATCGTCGCCCGACGATGAAAGAATAACGCCTTTCGGACGTTTTTTGCGGAAATACCGAATTGACGAAATTCCACAATTTTGGAATATTTTGAAAGGTGAAATGTCTATTGTAGGACCACGCCCCGAAAGACTTTATTTTATTCGTCAAATCATGGAACGCGCACCTTACTATTGCCTGCTCTACAAAATACAACCCGGACTACTCTCATGGGGACCGATAAAGGTCGGTTACTCCGATTCCATCGATAAAATGATAGAACGCCTCAACTACGACATCATTTACATGGACAATATGACTTTGCTCAATGATTTGAAAATCATTATCTACAGCCTTGAAGTAATTTTCAAAGGCAAAGGCATCTAAAAACAATTTCCTTTATCTGTTCCCTTTCGCCCGATTGTGGGTAGA
>DUQS01000036.1 GCA_012837685.1 Bacteroidales bacterium | reverse complement strand
TAAACTAACATAAATGAAACGTCATCTCATATTTTTCTGCTTATCTTCTATTATCTTAATTGCAATTTGTTCCTGCAAAAAAGACGACCCTATACCCAAAAATGACGGCAGCCTTTACTACCAAGGCAATTGTTACCTTTTGAAACAAGCGAGACTCCTGCGGCAAAACAATCAACTGCAAATGACATTTTACCCTTCGAGCATATCCATTACGGAATTGGGTATAAAAGGCAATGGCGCACTGCTCAAATTAGAATTTAATTGCGACTCAACTCACTTAAAACAAAGCATTTACGCTGTTGAAGATTCAGGAAACCTTTATACCATAACGGTAGATAAATCGTTTTTCACTATAATTCCCGAATCCGGCACCGACACCTTTTCTGTGGCGATTGCAAGCGGTCAATGTGCTGTAACACAGAGTGATTGGGGTAACGATTACACTTTCGCATTCCTCACCAGTGGCGGCGATTCCATCGTGGGTAACTACAAAGGAAAATACATTTATAATAACGACACCGATGGCGAGAAAGTGGGCAATGTTACCATTGGTAGCAAGTCTTTTGACCTACAACGCGGCGACCTCATTCCATGGCAACACGCATTCGACACAACCTTATATTATTACGAGTTTTTTATGTATTCCACCAACCTTCGTTATGCCGATTCGGGGAAAATACGTTCGGGGCTGATGTTTATTATCGGGCTGCATAGCTCAAACGCCAACGCACCTACCGATGGTAAATATCCCGTAACATTTCTCTATAAAGATTCGACCGCACTATTTGGCAACAGAAAAGGCATCTACGATTGGGGATGCTATTGGTACAACTATCTTACCAGCACAGCCATCGAAAAAGCCTTTATCACCGAAGGCGAAGTAACGCTCCAACACACCGACAGCCTATATCACTTCACTTTCACGTTCAAAGACCAATTAGGCAACAATATTCAAGGCGAATACAACAGCGATTTTAACATCATCACTATTTCTCAATAAACAAACAATGCATACAAGAGAAGAGGTTTTAGCCTCATTTTCACGCTTATTGGACGTAATGACTGAATTGCGCCAGAAATGTCCGTGGGACAAAAAGCAAACATTCCAATCCCTTCGTTGTAATATCATCGAAGAAGTGTACGAACTCACCGAAGCTATTATGCGCAACGACAAGTCCGATATTGTAAAAGAATTGGGCGACGTTTTGCTTCACATCGTTTTTTACGCCCAAATAGGCAGTGAAACCAACGATTTCAATATGAAAGACGTTTGCGACAAACTTTGTGATAAACTTATTTTTCGCCATCCGCACATCTACGGCAACACTGAAACTAACACACCCGAAGAAGTAAAGCAAAATTGGGAAAATCTCAAATTAAAAGAAAAAGACGGCAATAAAAGCGTACTCAGCGGCGTACCAGCCACACTTCCCGCTCTCATAAAAGCTTATCGCATACAAGACAAAGCCGCCAACGTGGGTTTCGATTGGAGCGACCCCGCACAAGTGTGGAACAAAGTGAGAGAAGAGTTACAAGAAGTAGAAGACGAAGTAGTAGCAGGCAATTCTGACGCTATCGAAGCCGAAATCGGTGACCTGTTGTTCAGTATCGTCAATGCAGCACGTCTTTACCATGTAAATCCGGAAAATGCTATAGAACGCACCAACCAAAAATTTATCCGTAGATTTAACTATTTGGAGCAAAAAACGATAAAACAAGGCAAAGATTTGCACCAAATGAGCCTCGAAGAGATGGATATTTTCTGGAATGAAGCAAAAAAACAAGGTCTTTAACTCCTTTATGCATTGCACGTTAAATCAAAATATGTGCAATAATTTTTAAAAAGCTGCACACTTTCCGAAAAAACGTGTATCTTTGCAACGAATTTTAAAACTGTAAAATCATGATTAAAGAAAATTTCGTGCGTCTTTTTGAAAGTAGCATTAAAAACAATTGGGAATTACCAGCCCTTACTGACTACATCGAAAAAAACACACTTACTTATGGAGAAGTTGGTGAAGAAGTAGCCAAACTTCATCTGTTGTTTGACAATATCGGTATACAACAAGGTGACAAAATCTCCCTTATCGGAAAAAACGGTGTCAATTGGTGTATTACCTACATTGCTACCGTTACCTACGGTGCAGTCATCGTGCCTATCCTTCAAGATTTTGCTGCTAGCAACGTACAGCATATTGTCAATCATTCCGATTCGGTGTTACTATTCACAAGTGACAACATCTGGGAAACGCTGGAAGAAGAAAAGGTCCCAGATTTGCGTGCCGTCTTTTCCATCAACGACTTCAGATGCCTGCATCAACACGATGGAGAAACAATACAAAAAGAGACCAAACTCCTACCAACAAATTTCAAAAACAAGTATCCAAAAGGCTTTGCGGCAGCCGACGTGCTCTATCCGACGATTCCTAATTCGGAATTGGCCTGCATCAGCTACACATCTGGCACAACCGGTTTCAGCAAAGGTGTAATGCTTACGGGTAACAACTTGGCAGGAAACATCGTTTTCGGTTTTGAAACGCATTTAATAGAGCGCAACGACCGCCAATTGGCCTTTCTGCCCTTGGCTCACGCCTATGGCTGTGCGTTCGATTTTCTGACAGCCTTCTGCGCTGGCGCACACACCACATTTTTAGGAAAAATTCCTTCGCCAAAAATTTTGCTTAAAGCATTTGCCGAAATCCAGCCAACCTGTATCTTCACTGTACCACTTATCATCGAAAAAATGTATAGAAAACAGATACAGCCAATGCTCAACAGCCGCACAATGCGATGGGCACTCAGCGTTCCACTCATCGACAATACCATATTGGGTACTATTAGAAAGAAACTCAACACTGCGTTTGGCGATGAATTCAAGGAAGTAGTTATTGGTGGAGCAGCCATCAATCCTGAAGTCGAAGAATTTCTCCGTAAAATCGGTTTCCATTTTTCAGTAGGCTATGGTATGACCGAATGTGGACCACTTATCAGCAAATCGCCCCACAATGAATTTGTACCGTTTTCTGTTGGAAAAATTTTGCCTACCATGCAGGTGAAAATTATGTCGGACGACCCTTACACTATTGCCGGCGAAATTCTGGTAAAAGGTGAACACGTGATGATAGGCTACTACAAAAACGAAGAAGCCACAGCCGCTGCCATAGACAAAGATGGTTGGTTGCACACTGGCGACATGGGAACAATTGATAAAAACAATAATATTTTCATTCGCGGGCGTAACAAGAGCATGCTTTTAGGTCCAAGCGGACAGAATATCTATCCAGAAGAGATTGAAGCCAAACTCAATAATTTACCATTCATTCTGGAAAGTCTTGTTTTGGAAAACAACGAACATCAATTGGTAGCATTTGTTTATCCTGACTACGATGCCGTTGACGAGGCAAAAATCAACAACGAAGAGTTGGAAATAATAATGGAAGCCAACCGTAAAGAGTTGAATACAATGGTGGCAAACTACGAACAAGTTATTTCGATACAGCTTTATCCAAACGAATTTGAAAAAACACCTAAGAAAAGCATCAAGCGTTTCTTATATGCCAATTTGTTAAAATAAAAGCTAATTGGACTAAATTAATAGAGGGGCGGATTTTTTAAATCCGCCCCTCTATTTTATACAAGGTTTTTAATCGTTATTTTACAACAATCTTAGCCGTCCTTGTCATTCCGGTATTGTCTTTTACCACCACTACATAAATTCCTTGCAAACCCGAAATTAACATTTCGTTTTGGTTTGCCACCGTACGGATTTTTTGTCCTGTCAGGGTGTAAAGGTCTATGTTGGCAGCTTCAATGCCTTTAACAAACAATGTTTCGTGCGTGTTGTAAAGCAGCATAGAGCTGTTTTCAACAGTTTTACAACCTACTACCGGAG
>DUQS01000035.1 GCA_012837685.1 Bacteroidales bacterium | reverse complement strand
TTTCCGCGTTTACTGTACCGTATAATGTAGAAATTGTTGGGTGGCAATTGGGGAATATCCACAATTGTGCCTGTCGGTTGCACGGTAGTAATGAGGTGTCCTTGAACGGAATAGATATAGAGCAAACTTTCGGCAATCAGTTGTGTTTCGTCTATTTTTACGATGTAACCTGAATTATCCGATTTGGTACGTATCATTAGCGTGCGCGGATTGTCGGAAGAGAGTGTTGTGGCGGTTATTTCGTTCGAGGTGCGAGTAATATTGGCATAGAGCACCGAATCGCCGACCATGGTTTTGTCGGTAGCTTGAACGTAATATTTGTACGCCGTTCCCGGGAAAAGATTTTTTACTTCAAGGTGAGTCTCTGCCACATATTTATGCCTCATCACGTAGTTGATTTTTTTTGAAAAATAGACCGTAAAGTCGTCAAAATAGAGCATGCCTTTGTTTTTGACAAAAGTGAAACGGAACCGTGAATAGGTGTTTCCTGTCGGTAAATCGACCTTTTTGAGCATTTCTCTATCAATGGTTTTTATCTCAATGTCGTCCAAGAGTTGCCATGTTTCACCATCAAAACCTTCTACTTTGAAATGACTGCCGCCGGAACTGAAATTGTAGAGCCAAAATTCTATTTTTTCGATGGGAAATAGGTAGTGTTCAGTTATCAGCGTATCACTGCTGTTGCTAAAAGGCAGCGATGGCGAATCTTTGCCGAATTTTTCGGTTTGAATTCCGTCGAATGTTGCCTCCCATTCAAATGGCAGCTCTTTTTTGTCTAAAACAATTTTAAATCCTTCGTGCAGAGCGTTTGTTTGACCTTCTTCCTCCGAATAGACCGAAATATAGTAGCCGGTAGCATCATTAGAGGCTTCCCAATTGGCTACAAACGAATTTTCGGTAATATCGCTTGCTTCGGTTGCTACGGGAACGGTTACCTTTATCGGTCGCCTCGATTGCCCTACTATCGGTACTTCCAAAGTAGTGTACAAATTGCATTTTATCAAAATGGTATCGTTGTGTGTGGCATTAAATGAGGCTTCCATCGGGAAATAACGCACCAATAACGTATCTTGTATGGTAGAGTCAATCGGTTCTACGGTCAGAGGTGTTGAAATCCAATCTTGACCACTGTTTTTTAGGCAAAATTGGAAATGTGTGTTATTTTTAAAACTGATTTTGTACGAGGTTTCCAGCCTTTTCCCGATAAGCACTATTTCTTGTGAAGGCGAAGGTGTTTCCGCTACTGTAACGAAAGTCTTTAAATCATTTTCTTTATCGAAAAAAGAATAACCTTCGCCACCGCCTTTGTAACGAAACGATACCAATCCATTTTCCTCTACAATATAGGTCAAAGGTTGGTTTAGGTCTGTGCCATTTTTCAATTTGGGGAAGAAAAAGCGTTTTTCGAACAATCCCGGGAATGGGTCGCCTGCATAAGTGCCCTTATTTGCCATGCCGTCTGCTTCTATAATGTCGCAGCCCATATTGTCGGGGTCGTTGTTGACAGTGTTGCTGTTCCAATTTGTTTTGTTATAGTCAATGTGGAAAACAAGCATACCGTGTCCGCCGATAAATCTGTCCCAATTGTTTTGTTGACGGTTTTCGAGCAGGAAAAATTCGGCAGGCATGGGCGTAACATCCCAAATAGGTCTTCCGCCGCATAGATTGTGAATACCGTCTTTGGCAATAAGGTAAGCCGTGTTCGAAGTGTTGAGTGTATCAATAGTGATGTACGCAGGATCTTTGAGAATGGTAGGTTTGAGCCAGCCCAAAGCGAAGCGTTCATAAGCGGAAAAAAATGGTGGTGTGCGCCCTTGGTTGTTGTAAGGACCATAATCCATAATATCCCAACTGCCCAAAGTACCGTGTTTGGCACCGTTGGTGGCGTAGAAGTCGGGCAATCCGAGCACATGGCAAAATTCGTGACAAAAGGTTCCAATGCCGCACATAGCACCACCTGAATTGCCTTTGAGTTCCGATGTGCAGGCGTAATCTTTGATGCGTTTCCCATCGAAAGTGATGGATGTAGATACTATCCAACGGTGTGGCCAAATAGTGTCATCGGGACCGCCCTCGGCTTCGTTGTAACCGGCATAATAGATAAAAATATTATCAACTACGCCATCATTATCGCTGTCGTAGTCCGAAAATTTAACGCCGGCTTCAGCCGCTTTTATACAAGCATCCACCACCATTTGGCGCGGATTTTTATCGTTGTTGTTTACGTTGCCACCGTAGTAGGCATAGTCGTTGTCTAACTTGAAAGGACCTACCACATCGAATAGCGGTACAAATTTTCCGCACGAATTGTCCCTGAAGTAGTCTCTGGCAGAACCGGTTCCACCATTGGCAGAATAACCTTCTTGATTGAGCAAATCGGTAAATTTCTCTTGTGGCGAACTCACGGTAAACGCTTTGTTTTTAAACTCTACCAAAATAACCAAACTGCGTGGCGAACCCGAAAGAGGGAATGATTTGGAAGAAATACTTTGGCTTTTGGCAATGGTATTTCGCCGTGTTGTGGCTATGACAGAAAAATCAGTCGGTTGTTTTTTGAGAAAACGTTTTTCTTTCAATGTACGCTTGTCGGCATTATTGGCGCGCCATCCTTGTGTTGTAATAGTGCCATTCGGTTGCATCTGCGCATATTCGAAAAAATCGTTTTTTCCTTTGGCTATCAAAAATCCGTCTTCTGTGGTAGTGTAATGGAAAAATTCATCACCATGTAGGCGGATAGTTAGTTCTTTTCCGTCAGCTTCTTTCACTGTTCGTGCGTCGCGCAAAGCGGGCACAGAGAACAGTGTTCCTGCCGATAGTAAAATGCTAAATATGAGTGCTATTTTTTTCATTATTTCAAGATTGCATAATATATTTTGATAGTTGTTTATCTGAAAAGTTCAATGTTGCGTTTTATTGTAAAAAGGGGTTCGTCCGTCGCTCTTGTCCGATTGTAGTGCTGATTCCGTGTCCGCTGTAAACAGTCGTTTCATCGGGCAAAGTAAGTAGTTTGGAATTTATTTGGCTTATAAGTTGTGCATAGTTGCCTCCGGGCAGGTCAGTGCGTCCTATGCTACCGCGAAACAGCACATCGCCCACTATTACACAACTCTCTTTTTCGCTATAAAAACAAAGGCTTCCGGCAGAATGCCCCGGGACATGTAAGATTTGCAATTCCTGATTACCAAACCGTATAAGGTCACCCTCATTCAAGTAATTGCCCAAAGCTTGCGGCTTTACTTCTTCATAGATGCCGAAAAGTCGCGCCTGTGCCACCGCTTGTTCTATCAAAAATTCGTCGGCTTGGTGGGCTTGAGGTAGTACTCCAAACGTACGTGCCGCCCATTCGTTACCAAAAATGTGGTCGATATGCAGATGCGTGTTTATCAAATGTTTGATTGTAAGGTTGTTTTTGGAAATAAAATTTGCCATAATCGTTTTTTCATCATCATACAAGCAACCGCAATCAATGATGATAGCCTCGCCTGTTTCATCGTATAGCAAGTAAGTATTTTCGGCAAACGGATTACAGCGGAACTCTTTTATTTTCATATTCATAACTTTTTTATAGTGGTAAATAAATTCCTTGTTTGGTGGTGAAATAGTCTTCTTCAAAAAAATTGCTTAACGGATAAATTTCTGCCTGTTTGCGAAAAGGTTGTATTTCGCTTTGCAAATCGCCGCCTTTAAGGCAGATAAGACCATTTGGCAGTGCATTGTTGTTCTCTTTGCGGATGTTTTTTTTAACCAAACGTACCAAATCGGGCAACGGCATCACGGCACGGCTTACGACAAAATCGAATTTTTCTTTGACCTCTTCCATACGTGCGTGAACGAAAGTGCAATTGTTTAGTTTTATGCCGGTTGCTACTTCGTTGGCTACGCGGACTTTTTTCCCGATGGAATCAACTAAACAAAAGTGCGATTCAGGAAAAAGAATAGCCAAAGGTATGCCCGGGAAACCTCCGCCTGTACCGACATCGACAATGGAAGTGCCCTTTTTGAAACGTAAAATTTTAGCAATAGCCAACGAATGAAGCACATGACGTTCGTACAAATTGCCGATGTCTTTGCGCGAAATGACGTTAATTTTAGCGTTCCAATCGGTATAAAGGTCGTTCAATTGAGCAAATTGAGACACTTGCTCAAAAGACAAGTCGGGAAAATATTTTTGAATAAGTGTTACCATTTCTCTTCTTTGAGTAGTGTGTTAAGCGAGGCATTGTTGGGTCGCAGCCAATGTTTCAGTTCTTCGTAGGTAAGCGTTACACAGGCTGAACCTTCGCTGTAGGGGGCAATTTCGTAGGGATTAAACCAGAATTTTACACCTTTTTCGGTAAGAGCAAAATTGTCGTTGGGTAAAATTTGGTCTATCCACAGATTGTCCATATCCGAACCTCTTTCTTCAAATTCTTTTTGTAGTTTCTCTACCAGCAACTCTCGAACAGGTTCTTCAAAACCGTTAATGAAAATGTCGCTTTGGGTAACTTGCGTTCCGTTAGTTAAATCGAAAGTAAGGAATGTGGTGGTTTCTAAGCCGTGAGTACCTCCTGAAAAATAATAGCGTTTCATTTTGTACGACAAAAATTGAGCATTTTTCTGTTCGATTTCTCCGTCCAAAAACTCTTGATAACAGTACTTATAATCGGATTTGAGTTCCATATATTGACGTTCGAAGGCGTATTCTTTGTAAGTAGTGTCAATATAAGCATTGGCAATGGAATCAATGTGTTTTGTGCTAAAATCGCTTCCAAACAGGTCGGTTAACAGCACGTATTGTATGCCGGACAAAATTTCTGTCGGAATTCCTTTTTTAGGAAAATCGACGTTTATTTTTACTTCAAAAGCAATGTTGCCATCGGTGTCTAAAATAGTCTTTTCACCGACAATTTTTGTGGTTTCAAACGAGTCTGACCGTGTTATGCAAGCTGTTACCAACAAACCCATAACGAATGCAACTACAATTTTTTTCATATTACTGTGGTGTTTAAACTTTTACAAAAATACAATTCTTTTTTCAGAAAACCTATCATCAATAGTGTTAAAATAATTACTCATCCGTCAAATGTTCGTTTTAAAGGCGCAAAATAGCAATTCTCTCTGATTTTTACTATTATCATTTGCCTAAAAAAGCAAAACACAATCGGATATTTACCGGATTTTCTGTAAAAAAATACTAAAATGGCATATTCTCACCGTCAAAAAGGTTATCTTTGCAAGTTAAACCTATAACTTACGATTAATTGTTTTTGAATTATGTGGAATATTTTCAAGAAAGAGTTTTGGGCATTTTTTAACACACCTACAGGCTACATTATTGTGGGGTTGTTTTTGTTTGCCATAGCACTGTTTTTGTGGGTAATACCCGGCGAATATAACGTATTGGACAACGGATACGCCAATTTGGACGGGCTGTTCTATATGGCTCCGTGGTTTTTTTTGTTTTTGTGTCCGGCTGTTACCATGCGCTTGTTTGCCGAAGAATATCAGCAGGGCACTATCGAGTTGTTACTAACTCGTCCCATCAGCCGTTCGTCCATTGTGTTGGGTAAGTTTTTTGCAGGATGGGTATTGGTGTTGATAGCGTTGATACCTACTTTGGTGTGGTATGTTTCTGTTTTGTTTTTGGCGGAGCCGTTCGGAAATGTTGATTCGGGGGCATTTTGGGGCGCTTTTATCGGCTTGGCGTTATTATCGGCAGTTTATACTTCTATTGGCTTGTTTGCGTCTTCTATAAGTTCTAACCAATTGATTTCCTTTGTGTTGGCAGTGGTAATCTGTTTCGCTTTTTTCTATGGTTTTGAGTTGTTAGGCTCACTTTTTTCCAATGGCGACACTGCTTATGCAATTCAATCTGTCGGTATTCACGCCCATTACAAATCGATGTGTCGGGGTGTTATTGATAGCCGCGATTTAGTTTACATGATAATTCTGTCCGCTCTGTTTATTTTTCTCACTCAATATGTAATAACTCCTAAAAAGAAAAGATAATGTCTGATAAAAAACCGTTGATTTTAATTACTAACGACGATGGAATAACGTCGAAAGGCATAACCGAACTGATAAATTTAGCGCAAAAATTGGGGAAAGTGGTTGTGGTGGCTCCCGACGGACCGCGTTCGGCACAATCGAATGCTCTGACGGTGGAAAATCCCATTTATTCTCAAAAGTTGCCTTCTAACAACGAAAACGTAGAGCTTTTTCAATGTTCGGGAACTCCGACCGATTGTGTAAAATTGGCGTTAAACAGAGTGTTGAAACGTAAGCCCGATTTGCTGCTGTCAGGTATCAACCACGGCTCAAACGCCGCAATCAATGTTATCTATTCCGGCACTATGGGCGCAGTGTTCGAAGGGTGTATCAATCAAATTCCTTCTGTTGGTCTGTCGCTCACTAATCATAGCAAGAATGCCGATTTTTCGGCTACTTTACCATTTTTCGAAGCTATTGTGCGTAAATTTTTGGAACATCCTTTGCCGCAAGGTGTTTGCTTGAATGTTAATGCGCCGCAAGGCGAAATAAAAGGCGTGAAAGTATGTCGACAAACCAAAGGTTATTGGACGGAAGAGTTTGATGCTCGCATTTCGCCCAATGGCAACAACTATTTTTGGCTTACGGGCAGTTTTATCAATCAAGAGTTGGGCGACCAAGAAACGGACGAGTGGGCATTGGCAAACGGTTATATTTCTGTAGTACCTACGCACATTGATATTACGGAGTATAGCGTTTTAGATGATTTGAAAAAGCATGGATATGAAAAAATTTGATAGTTTTTTGTTGAGTATAATCCTTGGTTTGCTGTTGCCGTTGTTGTTTGGTTATATTTTTATGAAAACTTTCTATCACGGCGATTTACCTATGTGGGAAGTTTTGAAGAGTATATTGCGGACGCCATTGTTCGTTAAGTTGGTGTTGATGGCTTTGTTGCCCAACCTGTTTGCGGTGTTTATTACCAATGCAATGGAGCGTTGGAGGATGTGTCGCGGTTTTTTCGTTACCATACTGCTCTATCTGTGTCTTTCTTTATTTTTCATATAAAAGTAAAACGATGAAATACTTTATCATTGCGGGAGAAGCTTCCGGCGATTTACATGCTTCCTGTTTGATGCGGGAATTGAAAAAACGCGATGCGAGCGCCGATTTTGCTTTTTTAGGTGGCGATTTGATGGCTAAAGAGGGCGGGCAGCAAATTATTCACTATCGCGACATGGCTTTTATGGGAATTGTCAACGTACTGATAAATTTGAAAAAAATTCGTCGCAATATGGAAAAGTGTCTCCATGCATTGAATGAATTTCGTCCCGATGCGGTGATATTGATTGATTATCCGAGTTTTAACTTACGAGTGGCAAAATATGTGAAACAGCATTTAAAAACGCCAGTATTCTACTATATTTCTCCTAAAATTTGGGCATGGAAAACGTTTCGTATCAAAGCCATTAAACGCTATATCGACGGAATGTTTACCATTTTGCCCTTTGAAACTGAATTTTATGCCCGTTATGATTTTTCGACAACGTATGTCGGTAATCCTACTAAGGAATCCATAGATGAATTTTTGCCGACAAAAACACCGTTGGCACAATTTGCTGCACAAAACGGTTTGTCCGACAAACCTATTGTGGCTTTGTTGGCAGGCAGCCGAAAGCAGGAAATACGCGGTTGTTTACCTAAAATGCTGTCCGTCAGTACGGATTTTCCCGACTATCAATTTGTAGTGGCGGGAGCACCGGGAGTTTCCGAAGATTTTTATCGGCAGGTAATGGGTGGCTCTATGCCGAAAGTCATTTTTGGCGATACATACAATTTGGTGGCAAATTCCTATGCGGCTATTGTCAATTCCGGTACGGCAACATTGGAAACAGCTTTACTCAAAACTCCCCAAGTAGTTGTTTATCATGTGTTTGGTGGTGTTTTGGCGTCGGTGTTAAAAAAATTGGTTATTAAAACGCGCTATATTTCGTTGGTTAATTTGATTGCTGATAAAGAGTTGGTGTCTGAATTAGTGGCGCATCAATTTACTCGGCGCAACATGATTGTCGAATTAACGAAAATTCTTAATGATAAAGCCTATCGACAAACAATTTTAGAAAGTTATGCCGAAATTGACCGACGACTGCTGCCGCTGAAAGCTGCCGAAAATGCAGCCGAAGGAATCATCAATAGATTGGTGTAAAATTCAAAATTCTTGTGCAACGTTTTTAGCGAATTCATCGTCTTTAAAGTGAGTCAGGAAACAAAAACATACCCGTTGTCGGAAAAGGTGCTTATAGAGCGCTGCATCAAAAACGATGAGCAGGCTCAACGGCTGCTTTACGACAAATATGCCAAAAAAATGGTGGCGGTCTGTTTTCGTTACTGCAGCGATTACGAAACGGCGCGCGACTTGATGCACGATGCGTTTATAAAGTTGTTTAGAAACATAGGTTCGTACACCGGCGAGGGAGCTTTTGAGGCGTGGATGAGGAAAATAGTTGTCAATACGTCGCTGGAATTTTTGCGAAAAAACGATGTACTGAAATATAGTCTCGACATTGACGACGCAGTAACGGTTTCCGATGAACAGGCTTCGGTGGTGGAGCAGCTTTCCGAACAAGAGATATTGAAATTGATAGCCGAATTGCCACATGGTTTCCGTACCGTGTTCAACCTTTATGCAATAGAAGGTTATTCGCATGCAGAGATTGCTAAAATGCTGAATATCAACGAGGCGTCATCGCGTTCACAATTTTCGAGAGCGCGCGTGTTATTACAGAAAAAAATTCTTCAGAATAGATGAATAAATTGGAAGACATAGTAAAACAAAAACTCTATCACGCAGAAATGGATTTGCCTGATGGGGATTGGGACGTGTTTGCCAAAAAAATGTCGACCGAAACAAAGAAAAGACGGCGCATCTCGGCTATGTGGTGGGTTGCTGCGGCTATGCTGACGGGTTTTTGTATCTCTATAGCAGTGCTTTACAATAATTCGCCATTAAATGATATACAAAATTTGACTGCCGAAATGCAGGAAACGGTTATACTGCCGTCGCAACAAGAAGCATTGCAAACAACAGAACATTCGGCAAAGCTTGAACAACCGACACTCAAATCTTCGCCAAAAACACATTTGGCATCTGTTTCTGCAGAAAAAACAGTTGATGAGACTGTGGTAGAAAAGGCACAAAAAACGGAAAAATCGGCAGTAAAAGAAGAGCCGACATTGAAAAAAGAAGAGATTCCGATAACGGTCAAAGAAGAACAAACAGAAACGGTTGTTGTTACGGACAACTTTGCGCCTAATCAAGTTCCGGTGGACGAAAAAACGGCTGCTGTGTTGGCTGAACAACCAAAATTGACCCCCGAAGAGGCTGAAAAAATGCTGAATGACGTAGATAAATCGTTTAAAACAACGGAAACAGCTTCCGAACAGAACAGTTTTACGGCTTGGTCGCTTGGCGTAACTTCATCGTCGGCATTATTCAACAACACACAAAACAAAACTACAGGAAATGTCAATCCTATTGGCGGCGGTCCTGTTGGCGTCAATCGCACACAGCGCAAGGCACATTACGATATGCCCGTTACGGTAGGACTTTCGGTGGGTGTGGCTCTTATTCCGCGTTTAGACATATTGACAGGTATTAATTATACCTATTTGAGTACAAAATTTTCCGATATTTCTGAAGGTACCGATTTGATAGACGAAAAACAGCAATGTCATTATTTAGGTATTCCGTTGATGCTGTCGTACCGTTTTGTGGATAAGCGTATTGTGAAATGCTACACTTCGATTGGCGGTATGGGCGAGAAAGGATTGATACGCAAAACAGAGGCGTACACTTATAGTCCTGAAGGCGATTTAGTGGATGCTATTCCTTCGGAATCTTCTATTGACGGAATGCAATGGTCATTGACGGCTAATGTTGGTGTGGCTGTAACGTTGTACAAAGGTTTGAATATCTATTTTGAGCCGGGTTTCACATGGTACATTCCTAATTCGTCTCATCCACAGCCCGAAACGATGCGAACTAAAAATCCCTATAATTTGAGTTTGACGCTGGGTTTGCGTTTCAATTTTGATAAAACAAAAACAACAAATAAATAATAAAGCCACTCTATAAAAGTGGCTTTTTATTTGGTGCGTTCGAATAGTTTTGTAGCGATTATTTTACCAAATCTCTTTCCGCTTTTTCCGCTTTTTCAAACGTAAATTCTTTTAGCACGGCAGTTTTTAATTCTGCAATTTTTTCGTTGCACAGATTGCCCATACTGCCTTCGTGAGTGTGGTTTATCGTTTTTTGAGGAACAAATTCGCCTTTTTCTATGGCAATGCCCACTTGCTTGTAAGCATCTCTGAACGGAACGCCTTCTAAAGCCAGACGGTTTACTTCTTCCACACTGAACATCAAATCGTAGCAGTTGTTGTCTAAAATAGCTTTGTTCACTTCTATTTTCTGTACAATTTGGAGTGTCATTTCCAAAGATTGGCGCAGTTCGCCGAATAAAGGTATAAATATCTCTTTAATTATTTGTAAATCACGAAAATAGCCCGAAGGTAGATTGTTGGCAACCATCATTATTTCCTGTGGAGCAGCTTGTATTTTGTTGCATTTGGCGCGAATGAGTTCAAACACGTCGGGATTTTTCTTGTGAGGCATAATGCTCGAACCTGTGGTGTATTCTTTGGGCAGCTTCACAAATCCAAAGTTTTGGCTGTTGTAAAGACAAACATCGAAAGCCATTTTAGATAAAGTGGCGGCAACTCCTCCCAAGGCAGTAGCAACAATGCGTTCCATTTTTCCGCGTCCCATTTGTGCGTAAACTACGTTGTAATTCATAGAGTCGAAACCCAGCAAATCAGTTGTCATTTGTCGGTTGAGCGGGAAAGAAGAGCCGTAGCCCGCAGCCGACCCCAACGGGTTGCGATTGGTAATGCGCCATGCGGCAAGCATAAGTTGCAAATCGTCGCAAAGAGCTTCGGCATAAGCACCAAACCACAATCCGAACGACGACGGCATAGCCACTTGCAGATGCGTATAACCCGGCATCAACACATCTTTGTAACGATTGCTTTGCGCCAGCAACACATCAATAAGTTGCGCTGTCAAATCGACTATTTGGCGAATTTCGGCGCGGGCAAACAGTTTCAAATCTACCAATATCTGGTCGTTGCGCGAACGCCCGCTGTGTATTTTTTTGCCGGTGTCGCCCAATGCTCGCGTGAGCAGCAGTTCCACTTGCGAGTGAACATCTTCCACGTCAGGTTCAATTACAAACTCTCCGTCTTCTATCGTCCTGAAAATTCGTTTTAATTCAGTTTGTATGTGTTCCAATTCATCGGCAGTAAGCAATCCGATAGATTGCAGCATACGCGTGTGGGCAAGTGAGCCAAGCACATCGTATTTTGCCAGAAAGAGGTCGAGTTCTCTATCGCGTCCGACAGTAAACGCTTCTACTTGTTCGTTTACCGAAAAACCTTTGTCCCAAATTTTTGTGCTCATAGGCTGTTGTTATTTAGTGAAATAATTATAGTTTCCGCCATGGAATTGAGAAAATCTTGTATTTTGCTGCCGAACATTGCTTTTATCATCATAGGCAGTTCGGCTTTTATGGTAAGTTTCATGCGGGTATCGTTTTCTGCCATTTCTTTGAATTGAATCCAAAGATTGAAAGCAACGGGCGACTCTTTTGCTCCAAATTTTATGGTTTCGAAAGGCTCGCGATTTTCCACTACAAAGGTAATTTTGCCCAAAGGGTCAATAGCTACCGAGCATGAATCGGTGTCGAATTCCAATGATTGCACTTTGTCGGCAGGAATTTTGTCTTTTATTTTGCTGATGTTATTCAAGTCTGCGAAAAGGGAATAGGCTTTTTCAGCAGAACATCGGATGGTTTTAATATCGCTTTCGTAAGTGGTCATAATGGTTGTTTTTGTGTATTCAAGTATGCATTTTTTATGGTCTGTACGTGTTCAAAATTTTTATTGTCGGTAGTTACGGTTAGTTGTGCCGCAGTATAAAACGGTCGGCGTTTTTCCAGCAGTGTGGCAATATAATCCCGCAAATCTTCGTTCGTTTTTCCTTGCAACAGCGGGCGGGGCACTTTGGCTTTTTTCAGCCTGTTTGTAAGCGTTTCTACCGACGAATCAAGAAAAACAGTCAAACCTTTTTCGTTCATCAGGCGCATATTATCGAAAAAGCAAGCAGCACCCCCGCCGGTCGAAACTACAGTATTTTCGTATTCAACCACTTCGCACAATGCTTTCCGCTCTATCTCTCTGAACTCTGTTTCGCCCTTTTCTGTAAATAGTTGTTGAATGCTTTTGCAGTAGCGCGATTCGATGAAAGTGTCCAAATCGACGTGTTGCATCTTTAGTTCTTTCGCAAGACGTTTGCCGGTGCTCGTTTTGCCCGAACCCATGAAACCAACTAAAAAAATATGATTCATACAGAAACAAAGTTTCGCAAAAATACAAAAAATCAGACTACAAAAAAAGCGTAGAGCAATAAAGTGTAAAAATGGTCAATAAAAAGTTATGGTGATTAATTTGTACGTTCATTTGTTTTTGGAAAAAAAATGTATTACTTTTGCAGTCGCTTTCGGAGTTTAGCGCAGTTGGTAGCGCGCTACGTTCGGGACGTAGAGGTCGGGCGTTCGAGTCGCCTAACTCCGACAAAACAGCCTAACAACCAATGAGTTGTTAGGCTGTTTTTATTAATGGGGAAGCGAAACCATATTTTAAACAAAGGAATTTAGGCAGTGTGCCACGAAATTATTTTCGCCAAATGAAAACTCTGTTGGAAAGTTTTAACAAAAAAAGCGCAAGTTGTGAAACTTGCGCCAAAGAAAAATAAATGAAAAAGCGTTATCGTTTTTTTTGTTGTTTCAATTGCTGTTGTTGTATCCGCTGTGCTTCTTCCAATCGAGCCATAAAACCGCTTTTCTTTTTCGGTTTCTTTTTGTTGGCTTCCAACTGTTTCAGCAGTTTATCTTCGTCCACAAACAGACGGAAAAGGTAAGTTTGTCCTATTGTGATAAGCAACGAAATGAAATAGTAGTAGCTTAAGCCCGATGCATAGTCGTTGAATATAAAGAGGAACATAACCGGCATAAGGTACATCATCCATTTCATCATAGGCATTTGTTGCGAATTGCCTTGCGAGGACATATTTATTTTAGTGTAAATAATGTTGGTAATGGTCATCAACAGGCAGAACAAACTGATGTGATTGCCAAAGTAGGGTGTGATGAATGGAATATAGACATCCCAACTGACAATGGGGTCGTAGCTTGAAAGGTCTTTCGCCCACAAAAAGCTCTCTTGTCTTAGTTCGATGCTGGCGGGGAAAAAGCTAAACATGGCAAACAATATGGGCATTTGAAGCAACATAGGCAAGCAGCCGCTCATAGGATTTACGCCTGCTCTTTGGTAGAGGTTCATTGTTGCTTGCTGGCGTTCCATAGCTTTGTCAGCCGGTATTTTTTCGTTTATTTCGTCGATTTGCGGTTTCAATACACGCATTTTAGCTGTGGACATATACGACTTGAAAGTGAACGGCAACAAAATGATTTTTATTACTATGGTCAGCAGAAGTATAATAATACCGTAGTTGGAGATGTATTTGCCGAAAAAGTTGAATATTGGAATAATGAGCCATTGGCTTATCCAGCGGAATAGGCTCCATCCCAACGGAATAAGTTCTTCCAGTTCCCATGCATCTTGTTCTTCCGGCTGAGTTTTGTTGTAGGCGTTCAATATTTTGTATTGATTGGGTCCGCAGTAGAGTTTCAATTTAGTCGCTTCTCCTCCGGCATCAACATTGAGAGAGGTGCGTGCGTTGTACGATTTCAAATAGGGAGAGGTGCTTTTAGCCACAGTACTTTCAAATGTACCCGAATTGAATGAGTTTTCTGCAATCAGTACCGTGCTGAAGAATTGGTCTTTGAAGGCAATCCAATTGATTTTTCCCGCACCTTGTTTACGGTCGTTTTTCGATTCGCTAAGTCTTTCCATGTCATCGCCTGTATATTTGAAGTTTAGCGTAGTGTAGCGTCCTTCAAACTTGCGACTCTTTTCTTGCTGACGTATTTTGCCCGTCCACGTGAGCTCAACTCCTTGGTTACGACTGTCCAAAATTTGCTGCATATTGTGCGGTACAATGGCGATGTCCATCATGTAGTTATCTTTTGGCAACGTGTAGTTAAAATCAATGTAGCTTGCCGAGTCAATGGTTAGACGCATAGTTAAATTGTCGGTGCTGTCGGTTTTGGTGACAAACGGTTTGAAATAGAGTTCGCCGGTATTCAAAATCCGATTGTTTGAGGTAAGAAACGCCAGATTAAAGTGGTTTTCGTCCTTCCCGTCGAAAAGAATTAGCGGCAGCGAATCGTGCGTTTTAAACTCTTTCAGTTGAGCCGAATATACAAATCCGCCCTTGTTGGAAAAAGTTAGTTTCAGCAAATCGTTTTCCAAAGTAACGAACTCTTCTTCGCCATTCAAAATAGCTGCAAACGGGTCATTTTCGGTGGTTGTAACCTTTTGTTCGGGCGTGGCTGCTGTTTGTTCTTCTTCTATTTTTTTCATCCCCTGCTCTTTCGCTTGGTTTACCAAAGCGATGGAGTCGTTGTAGCGTTTGCGTGCCGCAAGTTGTTCTTCAGAAGGTTTGTTGAGCCAGCTAAAGCCGATGAGAATGATTGCAATGAGGATAAATCCGATAGTTGTGTTTTTGTCCATAATTCTAAAAAATGTAAGACTATTCTTCAATAGCCGCTTTTACAAAATTGATAAATAAAGGATGTGGATTGAGTACTGTGCTGCTGTATTCGGGGTGAAATTGTACGCCGATAAACCATTTGTGTTTAGGCAGTTCAATGATTTCTACCAAATTGGTTTCGGGATTGATTCCGGAACAGACAATGCCGTTTTCTTCGTAGAGTGTTTTGTATTCGTTATTAAATTCAAAACGGTGGCGGTGGCGTTCGCTGATAGTTTCTTTGCCGTAAATGGTTTTTGCCAAGGTGTTGTCTTTTATGTTGCAATTGTAGGCTCCAAGACGCATATTGCCACCCTTTTGAAGCATTGTTTTTTGGGCTTCCATAGTGTCGATGACTTTGTGCGGCGTGCCGGGGTCAATTTCAGTACTGTGTGCGCCTTTTAGTCCCAACACGTTGCGGGCAAATTCTATAACCATACACTGCATTCCCAAAGAAATTCCAAGGCAGGGAACATTGTTTTCGCGAGCATATTTCACGGCTGAAATTTTGCCTTCCACACCGCGTTCGCCAAATCCGGGCGCAATGAGAATACCGTCCATTTCACCCAAAATTTTGTCGGCGTTATCGTCCGTAATATCTTCGGAAAGTATCAGTTTAAGGTTCAGTTTGCGGTCGTTATATGCCGATGCGTGTATAAGCGATTCGGTAATGGATTTGTAAACGTCGGGCAGTTTCACATATTTGCCCACCAAACCTATTTTTACTTCTTTTTTGGCGTTATTGAGCTTGTCGAGGAAAGCATTCCAACTCTCCATATCGGCAGGTTTGTCGTCGGGGACGCCCAATTTGCGTAATACCACTTTGTCTAAACCTTCCTTTTGCATCCGCAGCGGTACTTCGTAGATGGTTTCTACGTCAGCCGATTCAATAACGGCATCAAAATCTACATTGCAGAACAGTGCCACTTTTTTACGAATTTCTTTATTGATGGGATGTTCCGTGCGCAAAACCAATATATCGGGTTGAACACCTTCTTGTTGCAGTTCTTTTACCGAGTGTTGTGTCGGTTTTGTTTTCAATTCGCCGGCAGCGGCTAAGTAGGGAACATAAGTAAGGTGTATGCAGCAGCAGTTTTTGGGCATTGTCCATAACATTTGGCGCACACTTTCAATGTAGGGCAGCGATTCGATGTCGCCCACAGTGCCACCTATTTCGGTAATAACAAAATCAAATTGATTGTTAGTACCGAGTTGTTTGATGTTGCGTATAATTTCGTCAGTAATGTGCGGAATGACTTGTACTGTTTTTCCTAAAAAATCGCCGCGGCGTTCGCGAAGTATTACATTTTGGTAGATGCGTCCGCTGGTGATATTGTTCGATTTGTGTGTCTGCACATTCAAAAATCGTTCGTAGTGTCCCAAATCCAAGTCGGCTTCGTGTCCATCAACTGTAACGTAGCATTCCCCGTGTTCATAAGGGTTCAAAGTTCCCGGGTCGATGTTAATATAAGGGTCTAACTTTTGGTTGGTTACTTTATAACCACGAGCTTGCAAAAGTTTACCTAATGAGGCGGAAATAATGCCCTTGCCAAGTGAAGAAGCAACCCCGCCGGTAACAAAAATGTACTTCGTTTTCGACATAGATGAGGAATTTTATAACAAATCGCAAAGGTACTAAAAAAAACAATTCCTACTATAATTATTTTTAACAGCAAGCTCCCGAATTGCACGTTTTGCGTCTTTTGTGAAAAAACTTCTTAGTTTTTGAAGTGTCAGTTCAAGAAAAAATTACTATTTTTGCACAAAACCTAAAATATGAGAAAAGAGAAACGCTCCAAAACACGGGATTTATTGGTAGATGTAGCCCGAAAACTCTTTGCCGAACATGGCAGAGATAATGTTACTATGAATGAAATTGCTCTTGTGGCAGGCAAAGGTCGCCGAACCGTTTACACTTATTTTCGTAATAAAGACGAAGTTTATTTGGCGGTGATAGAAAACGAGCTGAATTTGTTAATTGACCGCTTGAAAAAGGTAATTATTTCGTCATTGTCACCGGCACGAAAGTTAGAGGAATATATTTTTGTGCGTTTTGAGGCGATAAAAGAAGCTGTTTCGCGAAACGGGTCGTTGCGTTCCGATTTTTTTCGCAATATCTACGAAGTGGAAAAAGCGCGTCGCCCCATTGATGTGCGCGAAATTCGTATGCTTAAACAAATTTTTGACGAAGGAGTGGCTGTAGGCGAATTTCGGCTTAACAACACACAGTGGGTAGCGATGATGTTTCTTTATGCACTGAAAGGTCTTGAAGCACCTTATATCAAAGAAAACATCGGGAATTACATAAGAAGCCATCGTTCGCAAATCATGTCGATTATATTTTCCGGTATCAAAAAACATCCCGACAAAACGAACTATTAAAAGAGCCACAATGTCGTTCGTAAAAAATCAAAAAGTAAAAACAATTCGCAGGGAAACGTTATTGTTGCTCGCTTATCCTTTTTTGAGGCTGGTGATTTTGTTTGTTCGCTTCTATCCAAAATCGCATCGCGCAGCTTTGGGAACATTTCTTGGTAAGCTGGCTTACAAATTCAATAAAACTTCGTGTAAACGTACGTTGAACAGCTTGACTATTGCTTATGGTGATGTGTTGACGCTAGAAAAAATTGAAGAAATGGCGAAGGAAGTGTTCGTCAATACTGCAAAAACGGTGGTAGATTTTTATGCCACTGTTCATATCACCGACAAAAAGCGATTTTTTGAAATGGTTGAAGTGGAAGGAGAGGAACATCTGAAAACAGCCTATGAACAGAAAAAAGGCGTTATTTGTTTGGTTCCTCATTTAAGCTCTTGGGAATTGTCGGCGGTAACGCCGCCTATGTTGGGTTACTCTACTTCGGCAGCCAGCAAAGCCATAAAAGGCTTTCTCATTCAGCGAATGATGGTGCGTTTTCGCAGTCGGCGCGGTATGAAAAATATTTCGCGTGAAAATTCGTATAAGAAATTGGTAAAAGCGTTGGAAGCCGGCGATTGCCTGATAGTTATGATAGACCAAGATACGAAAGTGAAAGGCGTTTTTGTCGATTTTTACGGTAAAAAAGCCTATACGCCGATGGGCGTTTCGCGTTTGGCGTTGGAAACAGGTGCTATTGTGGTGCCGATGGCTATGGTGCGAAAAGAGGACAGCAAATATAAATTCATTATTCGACCGCCGTTGGAAACGATAAATACCGGCAATTTAGAGAAAGATTTGTACGATAACACACAACAGCAAACTTTGGTTTTAGAGAAAATAATTCGCCAATATCCCACGCAATGGGTGTGGATGCACCGCCGTTGGAAAACGACTCCCGAAAGCCTTGCTGCCTATCTCGAACAAAGGGCGGCTGAAAAGGCAAAACGCAACAAAAAGCAAAATGCATGAAAAAGATAGGAATTATTTCCGATACGCACGGTTGGCTGGATATTCCGGTGATGAACGCGCTGGACAAGTGCGACGAAATATGGCATGCCGGCGACATCGGTTCCGAAGAGGTGTACGATAAGTTGGCTGCAATGAAACCGTTGCGGGCTGTTTATGGCAATATGGACGGTGGTAATTTGCGTTATGTAATGTTGCGTCAGTTTGAGTTTTTTCATTGCGAGGAGGTGCCTGTGTTGCTTACACACATTGGTGGTTATCCGAATCGTTATGCTTTTGAAGCGCATCAAAAAATAGTGGCTTGTCGACCGAAATTGTTTGTTTGTGGACATTCACATATTCTTAAAGTGCAGTACGACAAACATTTAAATATGCTTTGTGTCAATCCGGGTGCAGCGGGAATGTCCGGTCAGCATTTGGTGCGCACGGTTATTCGGTTGGAAATTGACGGCGCAAACATACAAAATCTCGAAGTGGTGGAGTTCCCAAAAAGTTATTGATGATTGGTGTGAAAAAACGTTTAGCAACATATCTGTTTGTGCTGATAATGTGTCCCGCGTGGCTTTCCGCGCAGGATTTTATTGTCTTTGGGCAGGTGCTGAGTGCCGAAGACGGGCAGCCGATAGAAGCCGCAAACGTTTGGTTTAAAGGCACATCAATAGGAACGACTACCAACGAGGAAGGCTATTTTTTCTTTCGCAATGCCGAATATCATAAAAAGTTGTGCGTGTCGGTGTTGGGTTACAAAAAGCGCGAAATAACATTGCAGAAAAAAGATGAGGTGGTGCAAATAGCTTTGAAAGAGGAAGTGAACGTACTTAATGAATTGGTGGTATTACCTGGCGAAAATGAGGCATTGCCGATTTTAGAGAAGGTGCGACAAAACAAAGAACAAAACAATCCCGATAAAAAAACAGGTTTCGCCACTCATCGTACAGACGAACGTAAATTTTATCTCAACAATATTCGTTCCAAATACTTGCAGCGCAAACTATTTCGTGAGTTGGCAAAAAGTACGTTACAAAATGCCGACTCAACGTTTCAGCTTCCGGCGTTTTATTCGATGAAAAGTGAGAAAATAGCCTGTTTTTCGCCTGATTCTATAGATCGCACAACCATTGACCAACACGTGAAAACACTTGAAATAATGCCCGACGGACAATTAGAAACCTTTCTTAACAGCCAACTGCCGGAGATTAATTTTTACCGCAACATTATTCCTGTTTTGCAGCGCAATTTCATTAGTCCGATAGCTAATCAGGGGAACATCTATTACCAATATTATTTGATAGACAGCATTAAATCGGCTGATTCTACTACCGTTTATCACATTCGTTTTTATCCGAAAAATGATAAAGAATTGGCTTTCAAAGGTGAAATGTGGATAGACGGTACTTCGTGGGCGTTGACCAAAATAAAAGCTTCAATGCCATATACTGCCAACATCAACTTTTTGACGGCTTTGCAAGTAGAACAGACATTTGATAAGTTTTCGTCCGATGATTATTTTTATACCGACAAAAAAGCTCTTTTATGTTTTCAACTTGATAATATTTCGCAAGAAAAAAGTACACGCATTTCTGCTATCTTGTCGCAGCACGAAACTTTTTCAGATACATGGCTGTTAGAAGATTCCGTTCCAAAGAATTTTGTCGATGAAAACAAAGAAATTCAGCAGGAAGACCGATTTGTTTCAGCCATCGACAGTCTCAATCGGAGCAAATTGCAAAAAGTGGCTTATGGCTTGGTCGATTTTATGATGCATGGCTATGTACACGCATGGAAATTGGACATTGGTCCTATTGTGAATATGCTGAGGTACAATAAATTGGAAGGTTTTCGTCCTACGCTTACGTTGCGCACGGGCGAAAGTTTGATGAAACATTTTACCATAGGCGGCTATTTCGGTTATGGTTTTGGCGACAAGCGTTGGAAATACGGCGGTGAATTTAGGGCACGCTTTGGTGATAATCGTAATACTATCAGCCTGACTTATGATAATGATGTTTTACGTTACGGCTACGAAAGCTCACAGATGGTGAACGACAATATGGTGGGAAGTTCTGAAAATATTTTCACGACACTTTCGCGAGCTATGCTCTATACCAATTTGGCGGAACATCACATAGCTGAATTGAGTTATCGCTACGAACAAAAAGGCTTTCGATTGACAGCGGCAGTGAAGATGGAAGATGTTTTAAACAACGATTTAGTACCGTTTACGCGAGAAGAAAAGACTGTACCGTTTGTACGCACATTATCCGGAAAAATAGGGTTGCGGTTTTCATTCAAAGAGAATAGTTTGGACGGCTTTTTTCACCGATACTATTTGCGGACATCGCTGCCGGTGATTAGTTTTGTCGGTGAATACGGCGGTTTTTATGTGGGCGACCGAATGGAGCAGTACGGAAAACTCAACCTTTCAGTAAAGCAATCGGCGCCGCTCATGTTCGGTAAATTGAAATATGCGATAGAAGCCGGTTATCTGTTTGGCGATGTGCCTTTTAGCCTGCTCAACGTGATGCGTGGGTCGCGCGGATTGTGGTTTCCCGAAAACGATTTTAGTTTGCTGAATTCCATGGAATTTATGGCGGACGCATTTGTTTCAGGACATTTCCGCTATTGCACTAACGGCTGGATTTTTAATTACATTCCGGGCATAAAAAAGCTGAATTGGCGCGAAGAACTGATTTTTAAAATAGCTTGGGGTGATTTGCGCGATGGTCATTCCAATATTCTCGCTTTGCCGCAAGGTGTAAAATCGCTCTCTGTTCCGTATATGGAGTTCGGCTTCGGTATCAATAATATTTTCAAAGTTTTTTCTGTCGAATCCATTTGGCGTTTGACGCACCGCAAAGACCCCGATGCCATAAATTGGGGTATCCGTTTGTTGTTTAGTCTTGATTTTTAGCGTATATTTGTACTTGTTTTTTGAAAGTGTATGAAAATAAAAATAGACGAAAGTTCGGGATTTTGTTTCGGTGTGGTTAATGCCATAAAAAAGGCTGAACAGGAGTTGGAAACATCTTCACAACTGTTTTGCTTGGGCGACATTGTTCACAACGGGCAAGAAGTAAGACGTTTGGCATCGAAAGGGCTTAAAACCATCGAACATGCGCAATTGGAACTTCTTTTCGACGAAAAAATTCTCTTTCGTGCGCATGGCGAGCCGCCATCGACCTACGCACTTGCCGAACGTCATCGCCTGAAAGTGATTGACGCCACTTGTCCGGTAGTGTTGATGCTTCAAAAAAAGATAAAAAAAGCCTACCAAGAGAATGCGGGCGTACAGATAGTGATATACGGGAAAATAGGACACGCCGAAGTAAACGGTTTGGTGGGTCAAACTGACGGAACTGCCATTGTGATAGAAGGAGAGCAAGATTTGGATAAAATTGATTTTTCAAAAGATATTCTTCTGTTTTCACAAACCACAAAATCGGTGGACGGCTTTAATCGTTTGGTGGCTGCTCTGAATGCAGTAAAACCGCCTCAAACTACGTTCCGTTATTTTGATACTATTTGTCGTCAAGTGGCAAGTCGCATTCCAAATATTCGTGAGTTTGCCGCCAAATTTGATTTGGTTTTTTTTGTGAGTGGCACTAAAAGTTCCAACGGGCGAGTGCTTTTTCGAGAATGTAAACAAGTGAATCCCAACAGCTATTTTATTTCCGATTTGGACGAGATAGATTTTTCGTTACTCACAAATGTAAAAACGATAGGCATTTGCGGAGCTACCTCTACACCGAAATGGTTAATGGAGCAGGTGGCGGAAACGCTGGAAAGGTATGCGGCGGGAAAATAAATTGCCTTGTTGTCGATGACTTGAAAGATGTAGGTTTCACTACAATTTTTTTATGTATCTTTGCACCATCAAAAAGAGAAAAATATGGGTAAATTAATACGACCAAAAAATTATCAATCCCTTTTGGATTTGAAACAAACGGAATTGGGAATCAAAAAAATTAAGGATTTCTTTCAAATGAACCTTTCGTCCGAATTGCGCCTACGCCGCGTTACCGCACCTCTCTTTGTATTGCAGGGCACCGGTATCAACGATGATTTGAGCGGAGTGGAACGTTCGGTAAAATTTCCCATTAAGGACATGGGCGACGCTACTGCCGAAGTGGTACATTCGTTGGCTAAATGGAAACGTCTGATATTGGCAAAATATGAAATAGGCGAAGGTTTTGGTATTTATACCGATATGAATGCCATACGCGCTGACGAGGAGTTGGACAATTTGCATTCGCTCTATGTTGACCAGTGGGATTGGGAACTAACCATTACCGCTGCCGATAGAAATATCGATTTTCTGAAAGATATTGTTCGTCGCATTTATGCGGTTATTTTGCGAACGGAATATTTGGTGTACGAAATGTATCCGCAAATAAAACCTATATTGCCGACCGAAATTCATTTTATTCATGCCGAAGATTTGTTACAACTCTATCCGACATTGTCGCCGAAAGAACGCGAAGATAAAATTACCGAAAAATATGGTGCGGTGTTCATTATGGGAATTGGTGCGCAATTGAGTAATGGAGAAGCGCACGACTTACGTGCACCCGACTATGACGACTGGACGACACCAAGCGAAAACGGGCATAAAGGGCTTAACGGCGATATTTTGATTTGGAATTCGGTGTTGGAACGTTCGGTAGAACTTTCGTCAATGGGAATACGCGTAGACAAAGAAGCATTGTTGCATCAATTGGCACTTGTAGGCAAGGAAGACCGCAAAAAACTCTATTTCCACCAATGTTTGCTGAACGACGAATTGCCTCTATCTATCGGTGGCGGTATCGGTCAATCGCGCATCTGCATGTCGCTACTTCGCAAAGCGCATATTGGTGAAATACAAGCCAGCATTTGGGACCCGTCGATGGTGGCTGAAGCTAAAAAAATAGGCATTAATCTTATCTAAATAAGTTATGTTACACAAAATTTTATCTATTTCTGGACAATCGGGATTGTTCAAATTAATATCTCAGTCGAAAAATATGATTATCGTTGAGTCGCTTGTTGACGGCAAACGCAAACCTTCCTATTCTACCGATAAGGTAATTTCTTTAGGAGATGTCGCCATATTTACCGATGCGGGCGAAATACGCTTGGGAGATGTTTTCGACAAAATTAAAAAACAGGAAAACGGCAAAAAAATTACGGTTGATCCTAAATCGGATGCCGATACATTGCGCAACTATTTTGCTACTATTTTACCGAATTTCGATCGCGACAGAGTTTATCCGACAGACATAAAAAAAGTGATTGTTTGGTACAATTTGTTGATTGACAACAATTTGACGGATTTTCTCAAAAAAGAAGAAGAGAAAACTTCCGAAACGGAAGCCTGATAATTTGCAATGTTTGATTTTTAACTTACTAAAAGCCTCGTTTGCCAATAACGGGGCTTTATGGCTTAAACGCAATGAAAAAATATTTTTGGTATATAGGAGTGGGAGCGGTGCTGACGGTGTTGGCGTTGTGGTGCTATAACCGTTGGGATATATGGTTTTACAACTTGCCTGAACCTGCCTATACGGCAGTTCAAGTGCCGTCGCGTATTGTGCTGACGTTTGGCTCTTGCGGCGAAAACACGCGTGCAGTGAGTTGGCAATGTGGCGATACAGTAGCTACTTCGGAGTGTTTGTACACCAAAATTTCGAGTGGCGATACTTTGCTTGCCAAAGCTGAAGGAAAACTATTTGTTACCGCAGGCGGACGATGTGTATTGTATCATGCGGAGTTAGATAGTTTGGAGCGCGGAGCAACTTATTCCTATTGTGTGAATACAGCCGGATTGAGTTCCGATTGGCAGCAATTTGATTTGAATGCCAATTCCGACAGTCTGTTTTCGTTTGTTTATGTGGGCGATGTGCAGGACAAAGCAGACGGTTTTTCGCGACAACTTTTGCCCGAAATTGCCGAGCGTTTCCCGACCGATTTTTGGATTTTTGCAGGCGATTTGATAGAACGTCCGCACGACCAATATTGGAATGAATTTTTTGTCGCTACGCAACCGTTTCGTATGTCGGTGCCGATAACTTCTTGTACCGGCAATCATGATTATTTGAAAGGCATTGAGCGACGTTTGGAGGAGCGTTTTATCTATACTTTTCCTTATTTTTTAGCAGAACAGCACGATAATATGGCTGTTTATGCAATGCGTTATGGTGATGCGGCTTTCATTTATTTGGATACCAATCGCGATTTTTGGCACCTTTATTCGCAGCGGCAGTGGTTAGAACAAGCTTTGAAAGAAACTCAAATGGCTAAATGGCGTATTGTTGTTATGCATCACCCTGTTTTTTCTATTCGCCACAAAAATAATAATCTGCTCATCCGTAAAGCTTTCCAATCGTTGTTTGCCAAATACAAAGTGGATTTGTTGCTGGCGGGACACGAACATGCGTATGCAAGAAAAACAACTCGTGCGAAAGACGGCTTGCAAACCACCCCCGTTTATGTAATTAGTCAATGTTCGCCCAAAGATTATAGAATAAATTTGCAATCGGGATATGACCGATACGGATTGGGAAATCGTTTTTATCAAATAGTTACCATTGCCAATGATACGTTGCAATTTTTGACGTTTACCGAAAAACATGAGTTGTACGACAAATTGTTATTGATAAAATCGTCCGATGGTAGTGTGCTTTTTGAAGATAAAGGTATCGGCATGTTGGAAATTTTAAATATCAACCTCGACCGCATTGCCATTGATGGAGAAAAACGAGCAAAATACGAACAAATTATACAACAACGTCTCAATCAATAACGTTTCTACAAAAACGAATCGTTTTTAAATTCTTAATTTATAATGCCTTATCAACTGACCGATTTTTTACCGACTACTAAAAAAGAGATTAAACTTCGTGGTTGGGACGATGTGGATGTAGTGCTCTTTTCGGGCGATGCTTATGTCGATCATCCGTCGTTTGGTGCGTCGGTCATCGGACGAGTAATGGAGGCTGAGGGGCTGCGCGTGGCTATTGTTCCGCAACCCGATTGGCATGGCGATTTTCGTGATTTTAAAAAATTCGGTCGTCCGCGACTGTTTTTTGCCATTTCTGCCGGCTGTATGGATTCGATGGTAAATCATTACACAGCCAACAAACGTTTGCGTTCCAACGATGCCTATTCACCCAACGGACAAGCCGGATTGCGTCCCGATAATGCGACAATTGTCTATTCTAAAATTCTTAAAAATCTCTATCCCGATGTGCCTTTGGTTATCGGTGGCATTGAGGCGAGTTTGCGGCGGTTTTCGCATTACGATTATTGGGCTGATAGCGTGCATAAATCAATTTTAGTGGACACGCAAGCCGATTTGTTGGTTTATGGCATGGGCGAGCAACCTATACGCGCTTTGGTGCGTGCTTTGCAGAATGGAAAATCGTTAACTGATTGTCGCAATATTCCACAAATAGCCTATTTGTCGGCGACACAACCGAAGTGTGACGACCAAGTTTTGCTGGCTTCGCATACGGTGTGCGCTCGCGACAAGCGTCAAATGGCGATAACTTTTCGCACCATAGAGGAGGAAACAAATAAGTTAAATCAAAAATATTTGGTACAGCCTGTTGATAATCGGTTTGTGGTTGTAAATCCTTCTTTCCCGCCGATGACTACCGAAGGATTGGATGCTGTGTACGATTTGCCGTTTACGCGGTTGCCGCACCCGAAATATAAAGGTAAAACTATTCCGGCATTCGACATGATACGTTTTTCGGTGAATACGCACCGTGGTTGTTTTGGTGGCTGTGCTTTTTGCTCCATTTCCATGCATCAAGGCAAATTTGTCGTTTCGCGAAGTGCTGAGTCGGTGCTGAAAGAAGTTCAGAAAATAGCCGAAATGCCTGATTTCAAGGGATATTTGAGCGATTTAGGAGGATCTTCGGCTAATATGTATCAAATGCGCGGTCGCGATTTGGAGCTTTGCGCCAAATGCAAACGTCCATCGTGTATTTTTCCGCAAGTGTGCAAAAATATGAATACAGACCATCGTCCGTTGCTCGATTTGTACCGTCGGGTAGATGCGTTGCCGTGCGTGAAGAAAAGTTTTATCGGTAGCGGCATACGTTATGATTTGCTATTGCACCGTACCGGCGATGAAGCAGTGGACAAAGCCAACAGAGAATATACGCGTGAATTGATTACGAAACATGTGTCGGGGCGGCTCAAAGTGGCACCCGAACATACGTCGGATGCGGTGTTGGCGGTGATGAGAAAACCGAGTTTTTCACTTTTCAGAGAGTTTAAGCGTATTTTCGACAAAATAAATGCTGATGAACATCTAAATCAACAGTTAATTCCTTATTTCATTTCGAGCCATCCCGGATGCGAATTGCAGGATATGGCTGAATTGGCTGTAGAAACGAAAAACCTTAATTTTCAGTTGGAGCAGGTGCAAGATTTTACGCCGACACCGATGACATTGGCTACAGAAATGTACCACACAGGTTTAAATCCTTATACGTTGAAACCAATTTTTGTAGCGCGTAAACAATCGGAAAAGCTGGCGCAGCGTCAATTCTTTTTTTGGTATAAGCCCGAAACGCGGACACAAATAAAACGCGAACTGCAACGTATGGGGCGTACTGATTTGATTGACAAGTTGTTCGGTAAAACACAAAAGAGATAAAAATAAGGCTCTACAAAATTTGCTGCGTGTTTTAATATGTGGTGTATTGAAACCACCGCTATTTTTTGTATCTTTGTAGTTTCAAATTTATAAACAAAAAACCTGTAATTAATTTTTTCTATGAAAGTTGAAACTCGGCAACTTTGGCTTAAAACAGCTTGTAATATGCTGATTTCTACTTTTTTGTTTGGAGTTCTGTTTGCCGTACTTTATATTGTCGAATTGCTGGTGCCGTCGCTGCAAGGTGTGTTGTTGAAATTTTCGGATACGGCTTTTTGTATCGGCATTCCGGCGAGCATTATTGGCGTAGGATATGTTTTGTCAATTCGTAATCCGGCTAATTACACAGGTTTTTTCATGGGTATTTTAATGTCGGTGTTGCTGGGTGTACAAATGTTTTTACTTGGCGATTATACATCTACTTTTTTGTACATTTGTGTATTTGCGCCATTTCAAATAATGTCTATTCGTGCTTGGACTAAAACATCGAAAACTAACGCTGAAGCTACAGAATCGCTTCGCCCTAAATTTTTGGAAACGAAGCAAATGCTTGTGTCGCTTTTTGTTTTTGCAGCGTTGATGGCGGTTGTTTATTTGTTGGAAACTTTTGTTTTTGGCAATGAAAATGTTCTTTCAAAAGTGTTGCGCGGTGCATTGCTCGCTTCGGTCATTTTGGCGAACTTTTGGCTCATTTATAAAAAAATCGATTCGTGGATTTATTGGACAATTTATAGCATAGTTGGCATTGTTATTTTTACCATTAACGGCAATATATTTAATGTTGTATTGTTCTTTTTCTTTTTGATTATCAACGGAATGGCTGGCATTTCTTGGATAAAAATGTCAAAAATAAAGGAGTGATACAAAAGAAATAATTTATTGAATTATTATGAAAACTTCATGGAAACCTGGAACGGTAATTTATCCGCTACCTGCCATATTGGTGTCGTGTGGAGCCGATGAAACCGAATACAATATGATGACGGCAAGTTGGGTGGGCACTATTTGTTCTGACCCGCCAATGTGTTATGTGTCATTACGACCGGAACGCCATTCATACGAAATTATTAAGCGAACCGGCGAATTTGTGCTCAATCTCACTAATGAAGAGATGGCTTTTGCCACCGATTGGTGCGGTGTTCGTAGCGGAAAGGATTGTAATAAATTTGTTGAAATGAAGCTCACGCCCCGTCGCGGCGAAAAAGTGGCTGCTCCCATTATTGTAGAATCGCCACTTTCAATCGAGTGTCAGGTAACAGATATTCAATCACTTGGCAGCCACGATATGTTCATTGCCAAAGTAGTAAACGTGCAGGCTGACAATCGTTATATCAACGAAAAGACGGGAGCATTCGATTTGCAAAAAGCCAAACTGATAGCCTATTCGCATGGACATTATTACAAACTGGGCGAAGTAATTGGCAAATTCGGTTGGAGCGTGCGTAAGAAAAAAAGATAAAGTACACGAAATAAATAATCTAATTAATTTTAAAAAACAATGAAAACAGACCATCTGATTTTCGACCTTATTGAAAAAGAGCGTCAACGCCAATTAAAAGGCATTGAACTCATTGCATCTGAAAATTTTGTAAGCGACCAAGTATTGCGCGCCATGGGCTCGGTAATGACCAACAAGTACGCCGAAGGCTATCCGGGCAAGCGTTACTACGGCGGTTGCGAAATAGTTGACCAAAGTGAACAAATTGCCATTGACCGCCTGAAAGAGCTTTTTGGAGCAGTGTGGGCAAATGTACAACCGCATTCCGGCGCACAGGCAAATATGGCGGTATTTATCGCTTGTCTCGACTATGGCGATAAGTTTTTAGGCTTAAACTTGTCACATGGCGGACATCTATCGCACGGTTCGCCCGTCAATTTTTCGGGAATGAACTTTACCGCACTCGAATATAATGTAAAAGAAGAAGACGGTCGTGTGGATTACGACCAATTGGAGCAAGTGGCT
>DUQS01000034.1 GCA_012837685.1 Bacteroidales bacterium | reverse complement strand
TTGTTTCCCAAGGCTTTTTGCCGGCAACATTCATAGAGAGGGGAATAGTAATTCCGTTTACCAACATACGTCGGCACAAAAAAGGAATATCAAACTCTTTGATATTGTGTCCGCATAGGTAGTATTGTGGCTGTTTTTCCATCATTGCGGCAAAATCATTTAGCAACTGAATTTCGTCATCACCGGCAAAAGATTTTACTTTGATGTACATTTCTTTATCTTTAAAGTAGATAAAACCGACAGAAATGCAGACAACTTTTGCAAATTCGGAATAAATACCGGCACTTTTTTTATAGCCTTCTTCGGCTGTTGTTTCCGTTTCATATTTTTCGGGCATGCGCAGTTTTATGGTGTTGAATTTTTCTTTCCACAAAAGACGCAGTTCGGGCGGCAAGTTATCTAACGATTCCGTTTGCGGAACGGTCTCAATATCGAGAAACAGTATTTTTTCCAATGGAATGTACTGCATAGCAAAACTTATTTTTTGTTGAGTTTTTTAGGTTCTTTTCGATGTACATGGTGAGAATATCGATAGCTACTTTATTGTTTCCGCCTTGCGGTACAATGAGGTCGGCGTAGCGTTTTGTCGGTTCTATGAATTGCAGATGCATGGGCTTCAACACGTGTGTGTAGCGTTCCATTACCATTTCGGCAGTGCGTCCGCGTTCTACCACGTCGCGACTAATGACGCGTATCAGACGTTCATCGGGGTCGGCATCCACAAACACTTTTAAGTTCATTTGGCTACGCAGTTTCGGGTCGCACAATGCCAAAATTCCTTCGACAATGACTACGTCACGCGGCTCTATATGTATGGTTTCGGGCTGGCGTGTGCAGGTAATGTAAGAGTAGGTGGGTTGTTCGATGCTTTTACCTTCCTTTAGCATATTTAGTTGCTTTGACAGCAGTGCCCAATCAAAGGCGTCAGGATGGTCGAAGTTGATAAATTGGCGTTCTTCTACCGGTACGTGGCTACTGTCTTTATAGTAAGAGTCTTGTGGTAGTAGAACAACTTCGCCCGGGGGAAGGCTTTCGATAATTTTCTGTACGACTGTGGTTTTTCCCGAACCGGTACCTCCGGCAATTCCGATAATTAACATAAAAATTTGTTTTTATAATTTGGCAAATATAGTTAAAAAAAATGGGATAAGTGGGATAATTGACCTGTTTTTTATGGAATTTGCGAAAAACGTCCTTGATAAGTCTCTCTATTTTTAATACGTTTATTGATTTTTTCGTTGAATTCGTAATTTTTTATGCCCCAATCGGGTGCAATCAGCAAGTTTTTCGGCGATTGTGATACAAAACGTCCGATAGCGATGGTTGGTGGCAAATATTCTATAAAATCAATAACTAAATTAATGTATTCGTCGAGTGTGAACAGTGAAAACCATTCGGGATGTTGGGCGTATTGTTCTGCCATTTGTGTGCCTTTTACTATTTGTAGTTGGTGCAGTTTTACCATATCCAGCGGTAGATGCGCTATCTCTTTCGCACTTTCCATCATCATTTCATGCGATTCGAAAGGCAATCCTAAAATAAGGTGTGCGCCAACGTGTATACCGTTTTCTGCTGTTTTGAAAATGGTTTCTTTTGCTGTTTCGTAGCTGTGTCCTCTATGTATGAAATCTAAAGTTGCGTTGTGTGTCGATTCAATGCCGTATTCAATCATAATGTAGCGGCTTTTGCTTTTTTTCTTGAAATAGTCGAACAAATCGGCATTCATGCAGTCGGGACGAGTGCCAATAACCAGTCCTTCTATAATAGGATTTTCCAACGCTTCGTCATATTTTCGGATGAGTTTGTCGGTGTCGCCGTAAGTATTAGTGTAAGTTTGAAAATAGGCAAAATAGTGCTGACTGCTGTATTTATCCTTGAAAAAATTGATGCCTTCGATTATTTGTTGTGAGATGTTTTTTTGTGCTTGGCAATAGTCAGGGCGAAAGGTTTCGTTATTGCAATAGGTACAGCCGCCTCGTCCGATGCTGCCATCGCGGTTGGGACAGGTGCATCCGGCATTGATTGAGAGCTTTTGTATGCGTCCGTTAAACAGTTCCTTTAGTCGGATGTTATAGTAGTTTATGCGTTCTTTCATTGATAATCACTAAAAAAAGAGGCGTCTGAAAACGCCTCTTTCGCTATTATTGATGTTCTTCTCTCAATAAGTCATTTACAGTTTTTACAGGGTTGAAAGTGTCTGACGGTACTTCTACGAAAACGGTGTTCCAATCGCTCATGGCGCCATTCCACAAGCCCGGTAACTCCAAGGCTTTCAGCTCTTTGCCGTCATAAGATTTGGAAGATATAAATCCGGTCTGTTTGTCCACGTAGCTTAATAAATTGAAATGGTTACCGCGGTAATCTTTTATAGCGCACACTAAATCTACAGGGTTGAAGTGTGTCGATTGCGTCATTATGTTTTGGTCTTTTATCTGCGAACTTTCCAAAATTTGGGGCGATATGGTTCCGTCGGCATTTACCGTAAGGAAAGGACCTCCGCCGGGTTCGCCTTCGTTTTTCACCATGCCGCAAACGCGAATAGGTCGGTTGAGTTTTTGCTTCAGATAATCGATTAATTCGTTGCGATTTTTTGGCTCGTTTGGCTGAATGTTATTCAATCGAGCTTCGCAGAATTGCTTGATAATCATCAATTTTGAATCGGATATTTGTTCATTTTCCAATTCTTTCAGGTAAGCAAATGTTTGTTGCTGCAAAGCCACTAAAAATCCGCCGATAATCTTTTTGTAGGTAATAGTTGAATTTTTGAGACGGTCGGGAACCACATTATCAATGTTTTTAATGAAAACAACGTCTGCCTCAATATCGTTCAAATTGTGTATAAGTGCGCCGTGTCCTCCCGGGCGGAACAGTAATTTGCCTTCGGCGGTGCGGAACGGTACATTGTTTTTGTCCACAGCCAAAGTATCGGTGGACGGTTTTTGTTCGGAAAAGCTGATGTTGAATTTTACGCCGAATTTTTCGGTATAACTGGAAAGATTGTCCATTAAGTGCTTTTTAAACAGCTCTTTATGCTCACCCGACACAGTGAAATGGATATTGACTTCGTTTTTTTTGTTGTTGGCATACAGCGCACCTTCTACCAAATGTTCCAAAAATGGTGTCCGTACTTCTTCAACGTAAGTGTGGAAATTTAAAAGACCTTTTGGCAATGTTCCATAGTTCAATCCTTTTTCTTCCAACAGGTTGGATACAATCGCTTTGTAATTTTTATCAGCCATCAATTTTTCTATACTGGCTCCTTCGTTTTTCTTACAAGCATCGTTGAGTTCGTTATAAAAAGAGAATTTTGCTATTTGGTGAAAAAACGATAGCATAAATTCGGTATTCGGAAGCTCTTGATTGCCGTTTAAAAATTCAAAAAGATTTTTGAACATACGGCTGGCTGCTCCTGATGCCGGAACAAACTTTACAATGGTGTTATCACTGTCTAAATACTTCTCCCACAGGTCGATATATTTTTCTTGCTCTTCGTCGGAAAGACGTGAAATACCATTGCCGACATTGGCTGCCTGTTTGATTTCGAGCTGTGGAAATCCTTGTTTGAAGTAATTTAGTTGCTCTTCTGCTTGTGCAATCGAAATTCCTTTCGATGCTAATTGCTGTAAATCTGCTGGTGTAAACATGTTGTTATATTTTAAAGGTTTAATAATCTATTGTTGAAGTGCATCATCTTTGTACAAAAGATAAGGAGCACGTTGTTTTTTGAATTTTTCCACATCATCTTGCCACATTGCTTTGATTTCATCGGCTGAACTACCGTTCAATATCATTTTTCGTACATAATCCACTCCGATGAGTTTTTCAAAAAAAGGATTAAAAAAGTGGTTGCCTATATGCAAATTGTTGTAGGCATCTATTAGGTATTGCAAATCCACACCGCGCTTGAAAACTTCTTCGTTGGTTGGCTGTGTGGTGAGGTTGCGTCCGTAGCATCTCAATCCCATTTGCGGTGGTTTACGCGCACCGCTTGTCGATTGTGGAATGAACGAAAAATTATAGCCTATCATATTGGGATGTCCATAAACCTGAAACGGAGTAGTTGTGCCGCGTCCTAAACTTACAGGAGTAGCCTCAAAAAAGCAAAGTGACGGATAGAGGTAAATAGAGCGCATATTTGGCAGGTTGGGCGACGGTGGTATTGGCAGCGTATAGAGCGTTTGGTGAGTGTAATTTCTGCAAGTAATAATGCGCAGGTTGCACTGTTTTCCGTCTGGCAGCCATTTTTCGCCGTTAATCATTAGTGCCATTTCGCCCAAAGTCATGCCGTGTACAATGGGAATGGGCAAATAGCCGACTCCCGATTTATATTTCATGTCTAAAATAGGACCATCCACATAGTGTCCGTTGGGATTGGGACGGTCGAGAATGAGTAGTAGCGTTTCGCTGTCGGCGCAAGCTTCCATCAATTTAGCTAAATTGGTCAGATAGGTATAGTAGCGCAGTCCAACGTCCTGTAAATCAAATATAACCACGTCCAGTTCAGCCATAACTTCGGGCGAAGGCTTTCCTATGCCGCCATCATAAAGTGAACGCACGGGTATTCCTGTGGTTTTGTCGGTGTAGCTGGAAATGTGTTCTCCGGCATCGGCAGTGCCTCTAAAACCGTGTTCAACTGCAAAAATGCAGTCGATGCGTGTGTTGATGGCTACCAAAAAATCGACCAAATGTATATCTTTTACCATGCTCGATTGATTAGCCACAATGCCAATCTTTTTTCCTTTAATAACAGGAAGGTAGGCGGCAATTTGCTCAGCACCTACAATAACTCCGTTGGCATGCACGGGTAGGGTAGCAAGACATATTAAGCTGATAATGAGTGTTTTTCGCATAGCTTAATTTTTTTGTTTATTATAAATCCTTAATTAATACAGATGAACAGGTTTTGTTATTATTTTGTTTCCATGTTTTCAGCTTCTTCCAAATTGATTCAAATTTTTTAGAGTTTTCTTCAATCTTAAAATTCTCGGAACCGTTTTGTTCTATCCTGTCCAGTAGCAATTGTACTGTAATTGCGTTAATATCCATAGCGGGCTGATAGGTTTTGTCCGATTGGTTGGGCGTGTAGTTTTCCGTTAATAAATTTATTTCAACCAGCATATTTAAAAGTTGATTGGTCAATCGTATGGGTGTGTGGCTTTTTTTAGCTATTTCCAAAGAATTCATTGGCGGTTCGCCGTCTTTGAATTTCAAAATTATGGAACGCATAATGATAATAGCGGCGTAATCGCGGTAACGGGGACTGATTTGTGCTGTTTCTTTTGCAAAATTGTAGTTGTCTATATTTTGGCTTGCAAAAGTGAGTTCTGCTCCGTAAAGAACTATCAACCAAGATATTTGCAACCAAAATAGTAACAATGGAATAGCGGCAAAACTACCGTACACTGCATTGTATTTTGACAAATTCATCTGACCGTTGATGTAAAGCCATTGGAAAATTTGAAACAATGTTCCAACAACGATACCGGCGAATAGTGCGTGTTTAAATTTTACTTTTGTATTGGGTATGGCAATGAACAAAAATGTGAACAGCGTCCAATATATAATGTAAGGTGTAATACGCATGACAAATGTGTAGAGAAACGAAAAATGTTCCGCAATGCCCATTGCGCGCAATTGGTTGTTAAAAAAAATAGAGATGCTGTTAGAAAGAACAATGAGAACAGGGGTAATGAACATAATTGAAAAATAGGTGGTAAACTGGTTCAGTAGGGAGCGCGACTTTTTTACGTCCCAAATACTGTTGAAGTTTTTCTCTATCTGGCGAAAAGCACTCATTACCGACCACAATAGTACTGCTACGCCGATACCTAAAAACAGACCGCCTTGCGCTTGTTCCAAATAATTATTTACAAATTGTATGATGTAAGGTATCAGTTCCTTTTGCGATGAGAAAAAATTAGTCGCCCAATTTTCTATAATGTGCTGAAAACCAAATCCGCGACCAATAGCAATGACCAAGGCAAAAATGGGAACTATTGCCATTAGCGTGTAGTAGGTGAGCGAAGCGGCTTTGGCGGAGAGACTGTGGTCGAAGAAACCGCTTCCCGAAAGAATAAGTTTTTTTAACAAACGGACTAAAAAACGACTGGTTTTTGACATTTCCGTTTCCGTAATGTGCCAAATATCAACGATTAAAAAGCGGTAAATTCTTTTTATCCGTTCGCCAAACGATGATGTCGCTTTTTTATTCTTCATTGTCGTATTTGATAAAATCAAAAAATAAGAAGTAGGACTATAAGCCGGGTTCTGTATTCCGACAGGCGGAATGTTTGCCATTTATCTAAAACCAATGTCGCCATTAGCTTTTATCGATCTACCCCTCAGCATCGGACGAGCAGCCCTATAGCGCTGATATACATGATCTTTCAACCCATTAGGCGTACGGCTGGTTGTGTTGCCACGACCACGGTAGGCTCTTACCCTGCCTTTTCACCCTTACCTCGACGAATCAAGGCGGTTATTTTCTGTTACGCTACTTGAACTTCACAGCCCACTTCCCGTTAGGAAGAATGGTGCTCTCTGTTGCCCGGACTTTCCTCTTCATAGAAAACTATGCAGCGGCAAACCGTCCTACTTTTATGCGCAAATGTACAAATTAATTTCCGTATGGCAAATAACAACACAAAAAATGTAAGGAAATATGAAAAGTAAACTTCTGTTTTAGTAATTGTTAGGAATGTAATGAAAAAAAGCAATAAATGTTTTTTTTACATTACGCTTTTTTCGCAAAAAAATGATTACCTTTGTAGCTTCAAATTGAAACAAGGAGTATCCCCTTATTTTTGATTGATAAAACTTGTTAGAATCATGATAAAAATAACATTTCCGGACGGCTCTGTACGCGAATACGCTAAAGGTACTACTGCCTACCAAGTAGCCGAATCTATTTCCCCCCGTTTGGCAGCCGATACGCTCACTGTAAGTGTCAATGGTGAACTTTGTGACCTCAATAGCCCGTTAAAGTCCGATTGTACACTTAAATTTCATAAATGGGATGATGAAGAAGGCAAACACGCCTTCTGGCACACTTCCGCTCACCTGATGGCTGAAGCATTGCAAGAATTGTATCCCGGCATTAAATTTGGCATTGGACCTGCTATTGAAAACGGTTTTTATTACGATGTTGAGCCTGCTGACGGCACTGTTATTAAAGACGGCGACCTACCGGCTATCGAAAAACGGATGGCGGAATTGGTTGCCAAGAAAGAGGCTGTTGTCCGTAAAGAGATAAGCAAAGCCGATGCGTTGAAATTTTTCGCTGAAACTGACCAAACTTACAAGGTTGAGCTGATAAACGAATTGGAAGATGGAACCATAACTACCTATACGCAAGGAGCTTTCACCGACCTTTGTCGTGGACCTCATATGGTTGATACGAGCGAGATTAAGGCGATAAAACTGCTAAGTGTTGCCGGAGCTTATTGGCGTGGTGATGAAAAACGCAAACAACTGACGCGTATCTACGGCATTACGTTCCCCAAAAAGAAAATGCTCGATGACCATTTGGCGTTGCTCGAAGAGGCGAAAAAACGCGACCATCGGAAATTGGGCAAGGAAATGGAATTGTTCATGTTCTCCGAAATGGTGGGCAAAGGACTTCCCATGTGGTTGCCGAAAGGCACGGCGTTGCGCTTGCGATTGGAGGACTTTTTGAAGCAAATACAAAAACGTTTCGGCTATGTGCAAGTGATGACACCGCACATCGGTAATAAAGAATTGTATGTAACATCCGGTCACTGGGACCACTATGGCAAAGACAGTTTTCAGCCGATTACAACTCCTGAAGAGGGCGAAATTTATTTGCTCAAACCGATGAATTGCCCGCATCACTGTATGATTTACAAAAATTCCCCGCGTTCGTACAAAGACCTTCCGTTGCGCTATGCCGAATTTGGTACGGTTTACCGTTACGAACAAAGTGGCGAACTTCACGGATTGACGCGCGTTAGGAGTTTTACGCAGGACGACGCTCATATTTTCTGCCGTCCCGACCAAGTAAAAGAGGAATTTGTGAAAGTTATGGATATTATCCAAATTATTTTCAAAGCGTTGAACTTTGAGAATTTTGAGGCACAAATTTCACTGCGTGACCCCAACGACCACGAAAAATATGTCGGCAGCGACGAATTTTGGGAAAAAGCCGAACAAGCCATAGTGGAAGCCTGCAACGAAAAAGGACTTTCGGCGAAAGTGGAATATGGCGAAGCAGCTTTCTATGGTCCTAAACTTGACTTTATGGTGAAGGATGCCATTGGTCGCCGTTGGCAGTTGGGAACTATACAGGTAGATTACAATTTGCCCGAACGTTTCAATTTGGAATATATGGGCGAAGACAACCAAAAGCACCGTCCGGTAATGATTCACCGCGCGCCTTTTGGCTCTATGGAACGCTTTGTGGCTGTGTTGATTGAACACACGGGCGGCAAATTTCCGCTGTGGCTTACACCAACTCAAGCGGTAGTGCTTTCCATCAGTGAAAAATTCAACGATTATGCCCATGAAGTGGCGCAAAAATTAGAATTACAAGATGTGCGCACCATTGTTGATGACCGCAACGAAAAAATTGGTCGCAAAATACGCGACAACGAGTTGAAACGCATTCCGTATCTGTTGATTGTCGGCGAAAAAGAGATGGCAGAAGGAACCGTATCGGTACGTAAACAAGGCGAAGGCGACAAAGGCTGTATGCGTGTGGACGAATTTGCTAAATTAGTCAATGATGAAGTGGCTGCGTCTATGGAGGCATATTAATTAAAATTAGAATGTTAAATGGTTGGTTTATTTTTAATTATAAATAATAATTTATGAAAAAAGTACATAATTTTAATGCAGGGCCTTGTGTCTTGCCCGACGAAGCAATCGAGGCGGGAATCGCTGCTTTAAAAGATTTTAAAGGAACGGGAATGTCTGTTATTGAGGTTTCGCATCGTTCGAAAGAGTGGGAAGGCATTATGGAAGAGTGTGAAAGTTTATGGAAAGAGCTTTTGCATATTCCCGATGGTTATAAAGTACTGTTCTTGGGCGGTGGCGCAAGTATGCAGTTCTTGATGGTTCCCTACAATTTGCTGAACAAAAAAGCAGCTTATTTGGAAACCGGTGTTTGGGCAAAAAAAGCTATTAAAGAAGCAAAAGGTTTTGGCGAAGTGGAAGTGGTAGCCTCTTCAGCTGATACGGTTTACAACTACATTCCTAAGAATTATACCATTCCTACGGATGCCGATTATTTCCACATAACCACTAACAATACCATATATGGTACTGAAATTAAACACGATATCGAATCGCCTATAACGTTGGTTGCCGATATGTCGTCCGATATTATGAGTCGTCCGATAGATGTTTCAAAATACGGTATTATCTACGGTGGTGCACAAAAGAACGTAGGACCTGCGGGCGTTGCGTTTGCTATCGTTCGTGAGGATATTTTGGGTAAAGTATCCCACTATATTCCAACTATGATGGACTACTCTGTACATATAAAAGACGATTCTATGTTTAATACTCCCCCCGTGTTCTCTATCTACATCATGGTGCAAACATTGAGATGGCTGAAGAAAAACGGTGGAGTAGAAGCTATTCATAAAGTGAATTTAAGAAAGGCAGAATTGCTTTACAATGAGATAGATAGAAACAGATTATTTGTAGGTACGGCTGCCAAAGAAGACCGTTCTATCATGAATGTTTGCTTTGTAATGAAAGAAGGTTACGAAGACCACGAGGAGGCATTTTTGAATTATGCTAAATCGCATGGCATGGTGGGAATTAAAGGACACCGTTCGGTGGGCGGATTCCGTGCTTCTATCTACAATGCTTGTCCGATAGAAAGTATCGAGGCACTTGTAAAATGTATGCAAGATTTTGAAAAACAAATACTTGGATAATTTTATACACATTATAGGCATCTGAAAAACGGTGATGAAATCAGTAAAAATCACAGTATAACATGCTGTGATTTTTTTATTTCAGCTGTGGGATTTGCCACTTGTTACTATTTTCGTATCTTTGTCATTCGTTTTAAAGTAAAACAGTTTATGGCACGTAAAAACAAACAATTACCATTATTCAAGGAATTAGAGGTTACGGATGTAGCCGCCGAGGGTAAAGCCATCATTAAACACGATGAAATGGTAATTTTTACGCAATATGTTGTTCCCGGAGATGTGGTAGATGTGCAAATTACGAGGAAAAAACACCATTACATGGAAGGTCGTGTAGTGAAAATTCACCGTTTTTCAGAAAAACGCTGTGAAGCGTTTTGTTCGCACTATGGCGTGTGTGGCGGCTGTAAATGGCAAATATTGCCGTATGCCGAGCAACTGTTTTACAAACAGAAACAGGTAATGGATAATTTGACGCGTATCGGTAAGGTAGAACTGCCCGAACCAATGCCTATTTTAAGGTCGGAAAAGACAACTTTTTATCGCAACAAGCTGGAATTTACTTTTTCCAATAGGCGGTGGATGACGTATGAAGATATAGCTTCGGGCAAACAGTTCGACACAATGAATGCTGTCGGATTTCATATTCCGGGAATGTTCGACAAAGTGCTGGATATTGAAAAATGCTGGTTGCAGGACGATATTTCCAACCAAATACGCAATGAAATACGCCGTTATGCGTTAGATAATAATTTGACTTTCTTTGATTTACGTAAACAAGAAGGCTTTTTGCGAACACTAATTGTGCGCACAACTTCAATCGGTCAATTGATGGTGATAATGTCATTTTTTCACGAAGACGAGCCGACAAGAATAGCTTTGCTCAACCATATTGCCAAAAAATTTCCTCAAATAACATCTCTGATGTATGTTATCAATTCCAAGGCGAATGATACGCTGACCGATAAAAATATCTGCGTTTTTAAAGGTTCCAATGCTATTTACGAGGAAATGGAAGGATTGAAGTTTAAAATAGGTCCAAAATCGTTTTACCAAACCAATTCCGAACAGGCTTATGAGCTTTATTCTGTGGTGCGCCGTTTTGCTGACCTTAAAGGCGATGAATTGGTGTACGATTTATATACGGGAACGGGAACTATTGCCAATTTTTTGGCTAAAAAATGCGCAAAAGTAATTGGTATTGAGTATGTTCCTGAAGCAATAGAGGATGCAAAAACCAATGCTCAATTGAATGGTTTAACGAATACGCTGTTTTTTGCAGGCGATATGAAAGATGTGCTTAACACCGAATTTATAGCCGAACACGGTACGCCCGATGTGGTAATAACTGACCCGCCACGTGCCGGCATGCACGATGATGTGATAAAAACGCTCCTTTTCATCATGCCGCGCCGCATTGTTTATGTAAGCTGCAATCCGGCTACGCAAGCGCGTGACATTTCGCAATTGGATGAACAGTATAAAGTGGTTGCCATACAGCCTGTTGATATGTTTCCACACACGCATCATGTCGAAAACGTTTTATTATTGGAGAAACGATGACGATAGAATTGAATTTACCGATATTTCAAAAAATAGGTGCCGTGGCTGATGCTTTGGGACTGGAATGTTATGTGGTTGGCGGCTATGTCAGGGATTTGTTACTGAAACGCCCGTCGAAAGATATTGATGTTGTGGTAGTTGGCAACGGCATTCAAATGGCTGAAGAGTTTGCTAAAAGTTTGGGACGTGGTGCGCGTATTGCTGTTTTTAAGTCGTATGGAACGGCTCAAGTAAAGCACAAAGGAATTGAAATTGAGTTTGTGGGTGCGCGCAAAGAGTCGTACCAGCGCGAATCGCGCAATCCGATAGTAGAGTGCGGTACTCTGGAAGATGACCAACTGCGCCGCGATTTTACTATTAACGCTATGGCGGTTTGCCTTAACGAGAAGCGTTTGGGAGAATTGATTGACCCTTTTGGAGGTGTCAGGCATTTGGATTTAAAAATGATAAAAACGCCTTGCAATCCCGATATTACTTTTTCTGACGACCCGTTGCGTATGATGCGCGCTATCCGTTTTGCTACACAATTTGGTTTCTTTTTGGAAGAATCAACATTTGAAGCAATTACGAAAAATAAAGAACGGATAAAAATCATCACGAAGGAACGTATTATTTTGGAAATCAACAAAATAATGGAATCACCGCAACCCTCTACAGGCTTTTTGTTGATGGAAAAATCGGGTCTTCTGCCGTTTGTTTTTCCTGAATTGGACAAACTGAAAGGCGTTGAAAAGCGCAATGGAAGAGGGCATAAGGATAATTTTTTGCATTCGCTGAAAGTGTTGGACAATGTGGCTCTAAAGAGTGATGACTTGTGGCTGCGCTGGGCGGCTTTGCTCCACGATATTGGCAAACCTGCCACTAAAGAGTGGGACGAGCAGGTAGGATGGACATTCAAAAATCACAATTATGTCGGCTATAAGATGATTCCTGCCATTTTCCGCAACTTGAAACTGCCGCTTGGTGAACCGCTTAAGTTTGTGCAAAAAATAGTGTTGCTACACATGCGTCCAATAGTGTTGATAGAGGACGAAATTTCCGATTCTGCTGTGCGTCGCTTGCTGTTTGATGCCGGTGATGATATCGACAAACTGATGTTGCTGTGCGAAGCAGATATTACTTCGGGCAATCAGGAAAAGGTAAATTTGTATCTCAACAATTTCAAAATAGTGCGCCAAAAGTTGGTGGAAGTAGAGGAGAAAGACCGTATTCGTAACTTCCAGCCACCAATTAAAGGTGAGGAAATCATGCAGTTGTTCGATTTACCGCCCGGGAAAGTGGTAGGTGATTTGAAAACGCAAATAAAGGACGCCATTTTGGACGGAATTATTCCCAATGAATACGATGCAGCTTTACAACTGCTGTTCAAAATAGCCGAAGAAAAGGGCTTAAAAGCTAAAACTGATTTATAGTGACAACTGTGTTACGAAAATCTTAATCTAAAAAAGCACAACCAACAGTTGTGCTTTTTTTATAGTATTTTCGGTAAAGTTAAATAACCGTATTCATAGCTGTGCGCACTTCAACTAGTGTTTTCGCAGCAATTTCGCGCGCACGCTGAGAGCCATCCAACAGTATTTGACGGATATATTCCGGATTTTTCTCTAATTCGGTGCGACGTGTGCGCAATGGACGTAATTTCTCGTTTAGAGCTTCGGTCAGCATTTTTTTGAGCATACCTCCTCCGCCGTCACCAATGTGTTCGGCTATTTTTTGCGGTTCTTCGTTGGTACAAAGCGAAATCAAAGTCAGCAAATTAGCCACTTCCGGACGGTTAATAGGGTCGTAGGTGATGTGGCGGTCGGCATCTGTTTTAGCTTTTTTGATTAAGGCTGCTGTTTCGTCTTCCGTGGCACAAAGCATGATGGCGTTGCCGCGACTTTTGCTCATTTTTTGTGTCCCGTCAAGTCCCATAATGCTGGGGGTTTTGCTTAATAAAGCTTGCGGCTCGGGGAAAATAGGTGTTTTGCCGGCACAGAATTTTTCGTTGAACCGACGGGCAATGGTGCGCGCCATTTCGATATGTGGCAATTGGTCTTTTCCCACAGGCACAACATTACCTTTACAAAACAGAATATCAACTGCTTGATGCACCGGATAGGTGTACATGCCGGCATTGATGCTTTTTAGTCCTGCAGCCTGAATTTCTTCCTTAACGGTCGGGTTTCGACTGAGTTCAGCGTTGGAAACCAGCGTCAGAAACGGCACCATGAGTTGGTTGGCTTCCGGTACGTAACTGTGCGGGAAAATAATGACATTTTCGCTTGGCTCAATACCTGCCGCCAAATAATCGATAACAAGCTGTTTGGTGTTTTGATTGATTTCTTGATAAGCGTCTCTGTCAATAAGCACCTGATAGTCAGCAATTAAAATCATTGTTGATACACCGAGTTTTGATAAACGTACACGGTTTTCCAACGAACCGAAATAGTGCCCGATATGCAAGCGTCCCGTTGGACGGTCGCCCGTTAGTACACGGTATTTTGATGGGTTTTTGACAATGTCGTCTTCAATTTTTTTGCTGATTTTAACAGCTGTTTCATAACTGCTGATGTGTTCCATTTCTGCCATAAAAGTATGAATATAAATGTTTCTGTATTCTTCTTATTTTATTTCACGAATTCTATTACTTTGGCTACGGCTTCGTCCATTCCATCGGGATTTTTGCCGCCGGCTGTTGCCATAAATACTTGACCGCCACCGCCTCCTTGTATGTATTTGGCAGCTTCGCGCACCATATTGCCTGCATGAAAACCGGCTTCTACCATTGGCAGACTAAGAAAAACCGTCAAATTCGGTTTATTCTCGTAAATTGTGCCGGCTACAAACATAAATTTTACATCGGCAAATTTACCTTTGAAGTAAGGCACAATAGCCTTAAACATATCAGGCGATTCGTTACCGATATGGCGAATGACTTTCACTCCATTAATATCTTCGGCACGTTGAAGCATGGCGTCGCGCAATTGCAGAGCGCGTTCGGTCATGAACGCTTCTATTTTTTTACGCATATCCACATTCTCGTCAAGCGATTTTTGAATAGCCGCAATAGTATCGGGAGTATTGTTAAACATTTCGCGCACAGCTATTTGCATATCTTGCATATCGTCTATCAAATCTTCGACGGCTTCGCCTGTAATGGCTTCGATGCGTCGTACACCGGCTGCTATGGAATATTCTGCTGTAACGCGTAGCATACCGATATTTCCGGTAGCTTTCACGTGTGTTCCGCCACACAATTCGACCGATGTTCCGTAACGGATAACGCGTACATTATCGTCGTATTTTTCGCCAAATAAAGCTATGGCGCCCATCGCTTTTGCATCGGAAATTGGTATGTTGCGATGTTCATCGAGTAGGTAATTTTCGCGTATTTTTTGGTTTACCATGTGTTCTACTTTACGTATTTCTTCCGGCGTAACCTTTTGAAAATGAGAGAAGTCGAAACGCAATGCTTCGGGCGAAACGTAGGAACCTTTTTGTTCAACATGCTCGCCAAGCAATTCGCGCAATGCTTCGTGGAGCAGGTGAGTGGCTGAGTGGTTGGCTTCTATAGCAGCGCGGCGACGGGTGTCCACTTTGGCTGTAAATGTGGCTGTTACATCGGTCGGCAAGTAACCAACGATGTGTACAGGCAGGTTGTTTTCGCGTTTAGTGTCTTTTATTTCGATAATTTTGTTATCACACAGCAACGCACCCGTGTCGCCAACCTGACCGCCCATTTCGGCGTAAAATGGCGTTTTGCTCAAAACTAATTGATAATATTCTTTGCCTTTGGTGGTCATTTTGCGATAGCGGAGAATTTGCGTTTCGCTTTCCAAACAATCATAGCCGACAAATACGGTTTCGCCTTCGCGCAAAATTACCCAGTCGCCAGTTTCGACAGCAGCCGCATTGCGTGCGCGTTCTTTTTGTTTCTGCATTTCTGCGTTGAAATCGTTGATATTGAGCGTTAAACCGTTTTCTTTTAAAATCAGTTCCGTCAAATCGAGTGGAAAACCGTAAGTATCGTACAAAGTGAAAGCATCTACGCCCGAAATTTCGGTACGTTTTTGTTTTTTCGTTTCATCCATCACTTTATCAAGCAAACTGATTCCTTTTTCCAACGTGCGTAAGAACGCATCTTCTTCTTCCTTAATAACTTTCTCTATCAGCGTTTGACCGTGTTTCAATTCGGGATAAGCTTCGCCCATGTTGTCGATAAGGGCGGGAATAAGTTTGTAGAGAAAGGCGGTGCGTTGATTGAGAAACGTGTAACCGTAGCGCACGGCGCGGCGCAAAATGCGCCGAATAACGTAACCGGCTTTTGCATTGCTTGGCAGTTGTCCGTCTGTAATGGCAAATGCGATGGTGCGAATGTGGTCGGCTATGACGCGCATAGCAATGTCCGTTTTGGCTTCTTTATTGTAAGTGCAGTTGCAAATCTCACCTATGGCTTTCAAAAGTGGTTGGAATACATCGGTGTCGTAATTCGATGTTTTTCCCTGAACAGCCACGCAAAGACGTTCAAATCCCATTCCGGTGTCGATAACTTTTTTGGGAAGTGGTTCGAGTGAACCGTCGGCTTTGCGATTGTACTGCATGAATACATTGTTCCAAATTTCAATGACCAACGGATTATCTTTGTTTACCAAATCTTTACCGTCTATTTTTTCACGTTCGCTGTTGGGGCGCAAGTCAATGTGAATTTCGGAGCAAGGACCGCAAGGACCGGTATCGCCCATTTCCCAAAAATTGTCGTGTTTATTGCCATCAATAATACGATTTGGGTTAATATATTTTGCCCAAATTTCGGCAGCTTCGTCGTCACGACCGAGATTTTCGGTTGGTGCACCTTCAAAAACAGTAACGTACAGACGATTTTTATCGAGTTTCAGTACATCGGTAAGGTATTCCCATGCCCACGCAATGGCTTCGGCTTTGAAATAGTCGCCAAACGACCAATTACCGAGCATTTCGAACATGGTATGGTGATAGGTATCGTGTCCAACTTCTTCTAAATCGTTATGTTTTCCACTCACGCGTAAACATTTTTGTGAGTTGGCGATACGCGGATGTTTTATCGGGTCGTTGCCGAGAACGATATTTTTCCACTGATTCATACCGGCGTTGGTAAACATTAGTGTCGGGTCGTCTTTTATCACCATGGGTGCCGACGGAACAATTTTGTGCTCTTTAGAGGCAAAAAAGTCCAAAAAAGATTGACGGATTTCTTTTGAAGTCATATAAATACTTTTAAGTCGTTGTTTTTGAGTTTTTTATGAGTGATTTACCGAATAATAATTAACATTTCGGTTAAAACAAATGCAAAATTAGTGATTTTTTATTACTTTTGTGGGCTTTCGGGGCAAAAAAAGCCTTTTCAAGTTTATTTTATTTAATGGCACGCAGAGCAAAATTTCATTATAATCAGGAAACACTCTCATTTGAAAAGATAGAGTTGACTTTTTTTGCATTGGTAAAAAAAGTGGCTGTCTATCTATTTACCAGCTTGTGCGGTGGGTTTATAGCTTTTCTTATTTTTATTTTATTTCTTGAATCGCCCCAAGAAAAGCAGTTGAAAAAAGAAAATATTCACATGCAGGCACAATACGATTTGTTGCAAGAGCAAATGAACGAACTGCAAAGTCTCTTGACCGATTTACAGCAAAGGGACGATAATTTATACCGCGTTATCTTCCAAGCCGACCCTATATTGTCGGAAGTGCGCCATCGCCAAATGGGGAATGACCAGCGCTATCAAGCGTTGCAAAATATGAGTAACTCAAAGATAATGGTCGATATTACCAAACAAATGGACGATTTGAAACGGCAAACCTACATTCAGTTCAAATCTTACGATGAACTTATTATGTTGGCGAAACAGAACGAGCAAAAACTACTTTGCATACCAGCCATACAACCAATTTATAATAAAGATCTTACGCGCGTGGCATCCGGCTACGGAATGCGCATTGACCCGATATACCGTACTCGCAAGATGCACCAAGGCATGGATTTCACGGCACCTATAGGCACAGAGATTTTTGCAACCGGCAACGGTATTGTAAAGGAAGCGGGCTGGAGACAAGGCTATGGAAAATGCGTAAAAATTAACCACGGATTTGGCTATGAAACGTTGTATGCGCATATGCATAAAATTACTGCTCGTGTCGGTCAAAGTGTCAAACGCGGCGATGTTATTGGCGAAGTAGGCAATACCGGAAAATCAACCGGACCTCACCTTCATTACGAAGTACACTTCAAAGGTACGCCCGTCAATCCACAAAATTATTACTTCTTAGACCTTTCACCTGAAGAATACGACATAATGTTACAATTGTCGCAAAACGCGGGACAAGTGTTCGATTAATAATTTAACTTATGAAAAACACCTATCTCAATTTAACGGAAGAAGAAGAGGAACTCATGATACAAAACGAGTTTCGTGCTCTCTTAGATGATTACGCCAATACTGCGCATGTACAAAAAGTAGAGATTATTACTCGTGCTTTTGAATTTGCCCATAAAGCCCATAAAGGCACCAAAAGGTGTTCGGGAGAGCCTTACATCATGCACCCGTTGGCTGTGGCACGAATTGTAGTTAAAGAAATGGGGCTGGGTTCTACTTCTATCTGTTCGGCGTTGCTCCACGATGTAGTGGAAGACACCGACTACACCTGCGAAGACATTGCACGGGAGTTTAATCCTAAAATAGCCTCTATTGTTGAAGGACTTACCAAGATTTCCGGTGGTATTTTTGGCGAAAGAGCTTCCGAACAAGCTGAAAATTTTCGCAAACTTATCCTCACTATTCCTGAAGATGTGCGGGTAATTCTGATAAAAATGGCTGACCGTCTGCATAATATGCGCACTCTCGGTTCTATGCCACCGGCAAAACAGCTTAAAATTGCGGGTGAAACGCAATATATTTATGCTCCGCTTGCACAACGGTTGGGCTTTTTCCTTATTAAAACAGAATTGGAAGACCTCAGTTTCAAATACGAACAACCCAAGCTCTATCAAACCATAAAAGATGATATTGACCGCGTAACACCTAACATTGAAAAGGATTACGAGGAATTTATCAAACCTATTACCGAAGTACTTAATGGTTACGGCTACAAATACACCATTACAAATCGTATAAAAACGCCTTATTCTGTATTTAAAAAGATGCAGAAAAAAAATATTCCGTTTGATGAGGTGTACGATATTCTGGCTGTTCGCATTATTTTAAAACCAAAACCCGGTGAAAATGAAAAAGCTAACTGTTGGGTTACTTACTCTGTTATTACTTCGATATACAAAGCGCATCCCGACCGTACGCGCGACTTCCTGAATGCACCAAAAACCAATGGTTATGAAGCATTACACGTTACTGTGATGGCGCAAAATGGTAAATGGATTGAAGTACAAATACGCAGTGAGCGTATGAATGATATTGCTGAAAAAGGCTTGGCGGCACATTGGAAATACAAAACAGGCGAAGAGGGGTCAGACCTTGATAATTGGTTTCGCTCTGTGAAAGAAATGCTGGACAACACCGATTACAGCAATGCTATCGAAATTATGGACACCTTTAAGCTGAATCTTTATTCTAATGAGATTTTTGTGTTCACGCCAAAAGGTGAAATCATCAAAATGCCGGCAAAATCCACTGCGCTTGATTTTGCTTTTCAGTTACATACTGAACTTGGTGAACGCTGTATAGGTGCAAAAGTTGACCACAAGTTGGTGCCCATTAGCTATGTGTTACAAAGTGGCAACCAAGTGGAAATACTTACCTCCAAATCGCAAAAGCCCAAACAAGAGTGGATAGAGATTGTTACCACCGCTAAAGCCAAAGGGCATTTGCGTTATTTGTTCAAAAAGGAATTTAAGAGCGATTACCAAAAAGGACAAAAAATGGTGGAAGAGGAACTTGCTCAATTGAACTTGCCTTTTAACTCCGACAACCTCCAAAAAATATTGGAATACTACAACATTAACTCTACTAACCAGCTATTTTACGATATCAGTAGAGGCAAAATACCGTTAAGTTCAGGCATACGCACTATTTTTAAAAATACATCGGGAAGTAAGCTTGTAAATATATGGAAACTTACTTTTGGCAATACTTCTAAGAAAAAGGACGATGCCAAAAATACGCCTAAAAAAGATACCATACACTTGACGGCTTCCGATGCCGGAACAGCTTATAAATTAGCTGATTGCTGCCAACCTATACCCGGCGATTCCGTACTTGGTTTTTTGGCTGATGACGGCACCGTTATCGTACACAAAATAAATTGTGATATTGCGGTCAAGTTGCAAAGCAGTTTTGGCAACAGAATTGTTTCAGCCGACTGGGCAACGCAACAGGTGCTTTCGTTTCTTGCTTCTATAGAAATTTCGGGCATTGATAAAATGGGTGTGTTGCGCGAAATTGTCAAAGTTATTACTGATGATTACTCCATCAATATCAAAAATATGAACATACAAACGAAAGACGGCATTTTTAAAGGCACTTTTTCCGTGTATGTGCATAATACTGAAGACCTTAATAATCTTTGCCTTAATTTGTTGAAAATCAAATCGGTAAAGAGTGTTAAGCGTATAGATTAAGTAAATTTTTCTACTTTTACAGAAAGCTTAATATGCGTTTTAGAAATGCGCAGATAGAACGGATTGACAAGAAAAAGGATAGTAATAGCGATTTTTTACCAATTTTTCAATACATTGTAGAGACGTTGAATGGGCAATCCCATCACATTGTAATATGAGCCTTCGATGCGTTCCACACCTATATAACCTATCCATTCTTGTACGCCATAACTGCCTGCTTTGTCCATTGGGCGGTATTTTTCCACATAATAATCTATTTCCGCATCGGTAAGAGTGGCGAAAGTTACTTTTGAAGTGGCTGAAAAACTTTCTTGGCGTGCTTGTGTGGTAACGCAAACACCGGTTATAACATCGTGTGTTTTACCCGATAGAGCATGCAACATTTGCTTGGCTTCGGTAGTGTCTTTGGGTTTGCCGTACACTTTTCCATCGAGCCACACAATGGTATCGGCGGTAATAATCAGTGTGTCAGGGGTTAAAAGTGTGCGAAATGCATTTGCTTTTTGTTGTGCGAGATAGAGAGGAATTTCAGTTCCTTGCAATTCTTGCGGATAACTTTCCTTGAGTTCGGGCAATGTTTGTACGGTAAACGGAATATCCAAACCTTTGAACAACTCTTGGCGGCGTGGCGATTGCGATGCTAAGATGACCTTGTAATTTTTTAACATCTAATTATTTGATATAAAATAGGTTGAAAAATAGAAGTCCGTATGATTTTGCGATGCAGAAATAGTAAATTAGCGCATAGCAAATTCCGATGACCATGATAAATTTAGTAAGTGTGCTGGCGTTTTGGTAATCTTTCTGGTTTTTTGCTATCACAAGTAGAACGATGAGACACGCTGCCGGTAAAACTATTCCAAACCAAAAATAATGGCGCGTTAGATTGCTTTCGATTGGAAAATTGATAACGAAGTGTGAAAGCCAATAGAGCATGCCAACGGCAATAGCAATTAAACTTATCAGTATTGTTTTGGCAATTTTTTCGCCCCATACGATAGGAATAGTATGACACTCCATTTCACGGTCGCCGTTTTGGTCTTGCATATCCTTTATAACTTCGCGTATAAGTGTCCACCAGAAAGCAAAAGCCGCAAATCCGCATACCCATTTGTACATCAGGCTGATAATGGGTGTTTCTTTAATCAAATCACCGTAGTAGGCGTTGAGTAGCGTTGTTTCGATTATCAATGGCATCAATGGCACGAAGGCGGCAGATAGTGCAATAATGAGGTTACCGATAATGAGTTGTCGCTTGTACGAACTAGAGTAGAACCACAACATTCCGGGAACGACAACAATAATGAAACCGAAAGTAAAACTGCGAATGTAAAAACTGACGATTAAACCTATCAAAATACCTGCACCGGTGAGTATTTGATAAAAAAGCATGGTCGCTTTTTTGCTTACTTCGGTGCCGACTATGACTTTGTCAGGGCGATTGATACGGTCTATTTTCACGTCAAAATAATCGTTGATAACGTAACCGCCGGCTGCTATCAATACGGTCGATAATATAATTGCTGCCAAAATCCAGTTCGGTGTAAGGGGGTCTAATCGGTAGGCAGCTAAAATTGGATTGATGACAGATAATGCAATTAATATTTGCACCAATGCAATGAATAGCAAGTTTTTATATCTAATTAATTTAAGCATTGCTTTAAGTAATTTTTTTTGAATCTTTTTTATCTTACCAGCCGAATGCTTCTACATTGTGCATCCATTTTCCGTTGAGTTTCAACACTTGTTCTATCACATCGCGACCGCAGCCTTCGCCACCTTTCAGGTGTGAAACGTAACAGCAAATTTCTTTTATTTCAGAAACAGCATCAGCGGGGCAGGTGGGTACACCTACGTGTTTAAGTGCTTCATAATCTGGAATATCATCGCCCATAAATAAAATTTCTTCGGCTTTCAACTCGTATTTTTTCATAAAATCTTTGAGTCTGTCCAATTTGTAGCTCGAACCCATGTAAATATCTTGTATGCCCAGCGATTCGAAGCGTTTGCGCACGGCTAATGTATTTCCGCCGGTGATAATGGCTACCGGAAAACCGCATACGACTGCCTGTTTCAGAGCATAGCCGTCTTTAGTGTTGATAACGCGCATCGGTTCGCCTTCGGGCGACAATGGAATGGAATCTGATGATAAAACGCCGTCTACATCGAAAGCGAAAGCTTTTACTTGGCGCAGGAGTTGCTTAAAATTCTTCATTCGTTTTTAGTGTTATGATAATTTTGTATGTTTTTAGTTATCTGTTGATAAATTTCTTGCCATTCGGGATAAGCTTTTAGCAGTTTCAGGTGATTGTTAATTATGTTTTGGTCGTTACGGACGGCAGGTCCGGTTTGTGCTTCTTTTGGTGTAAGAGTTTCCAGCTTATTGACACCTTCGCGTATTAACGGTAAAAGTACCGCAAAGGGCAGATTGGTTGATTTTAGCACTTCACCGGCTATAGCGTAAAAATGATTAGTAAAATTACAAGCGAATACTGCTGAAAGATGAAGTGTTTGTCTATCTTCGGATGTGGAATTATGAACATTTTCCGAAATGGTTTTAGTTATATCGTTCAGATTATCAAATGTTTGCTTATTTGATGCTTCTAAAAAAATCGGTATTTGTTGAAAATCCACTCGTTTCTCTTTTTTGAAAGTTTGCAGCGGATAAAAAACCCCGAAATTGGTGCGTTTTTTTTCAAAAACAGCCATTGGAACGCTTCCTGATGTGTGTACATGAATTCCGTAATCAATAGTAACTTTGTTGATAACTTCGGGTAGCGCATCATCTTTTATGGCGTAGATGTAGAGATTGGCTGTTGGCATCAATTGGGCAAGATTATCGGTAGCAGTTGCTTTAATTTGTGAAGCCAATGTTTGCGCTGCGGCAATTGTACGACTATAAACCTGAACTATGGAGTAGCCTTGTTCGTACAATGCTAAACCGAGTTGCGTTGCTAAGTTTCCAGCACCAATCAGTACAATATGTTGGTTTTTGTGAGGCATGCCTTAAAATTGGTTGTAGTGCAATTTGTCGTAAAGCAATTTTGCTTCATCGTAAGGCTTGCGTTCTTCGTCTTTATAGCCTATGGTAATCATATTCAGTACGCGAAGTGTAGCAGGAATGCCCAGCAAATCTTTGATATAATCTTCCGAAGTGGTGGTTTCGTTGTAGTGGCGTTTGTAAACCTGCACCCAGCAACTGCCCAGCCCTAAATCTTCTGCGGCTAATTGTATGAAAGTGGCGGCTATAGAGGCATCTTCAAACCACACGTCGCTTTTTTCGGGGTCGTAGGCAACGACGATAGCCATTGGTGCTTCGGCAACAAATTTACTGCCGAAATCGCGGCATTGCGACAACTTTACGAGCTTTTCACGGTCATCGACAACGATGAATTCCCAGCCATTGGCACGTTTGGATGCCGGTGACATTAAGGCGGTGCGTAAAATAGAATCGATTTTTTCGCGCTCTACAGGTTTGTCGAGGTATTTGCGTATGCTGCGGCGATTTTTCGCCAATTCGTAAAATGAGTCCATATTCAAATGTTTTTATGTGGGTTTGACGAAATTTATTGTTGGCTGTAAAATTACAATTTTATCCTAACGTGTACAAGTTTGTTCGCCGAAAAAGACAAATTGAAAGTTTGAAACGTGTGTTTAACGTCACATACTACTACTTTTTTAATATTGCGTCAAGTATAGCTAAAGCTTTATCAATAGAAGTGATGTGACCGAAATCTACGGAGCGTTTGTGGTTTACTTCCTTTATTTGACAATTGCGCGGATGGTTGGCAATGTAATTGATGATGTCGCCAAAGGTATTTGACTGGTAGAACGGTGAAGCGATATCGGAAACCAAATAGGCTATCATTCGTCCTTGTTTGAGCACTAATCGTTCAATGCCTAATTTCAGTGCGTTCCAACGCAACGGCAAAATTTTCATCAAATCTTCACTTTCCGGCGGAATTTTTCCAAATCGGTCAATCAAACGTTGCTTGTAGGCTTCGAGTTCGGCAGGCGTGCTTATATTGTCTAATTCGCGGTAAAGCGCCATCCGTTCCGAAACATTTTCAATGTACCAAGTGGGAAAGAGCAGTTCCAAGTCTGATTCTATTTGACAATCAGTAACATAATTGTATTGCCCATCGTTTTTTTCTTTTTCATCGAAAAGGTCTTTGAATTCCATTTCGCGAAGTTCTATCATTGCTTCGTTAAGTATTTTTTGGTAGGTTTCGTAGCCCAAATCGGCAATAAATCCGCTTTGTTCACTTCCCAAAATATTGCCTGCACCGCGAATATCCAAGTCTTGCATAGCAATGTTGAAGCCGCTGCCGAGTTCAGCAAAAGTTTCAATGGCTTGCAACCTTCGTCGCGCATCGTCTGTAATGTCGCTCAAAGGCGGTGCAATCAGGTAACAATAGGCTTTGCGGTTGCTGCGTCCTACACGTCCGCGTAGTTGGTGCAAGTCGCTCAAGCCGAACATGTGAGCATTGTTTATGATTATGGTATTGACGTTGGGAATATCAACCCCCGATTCAACGATGGTGGTTGCTATCAGTATGTCGTAGTCGTAATTAATAAAATCCATAATGGTCTCTTCCAGTTCGTTGGGCTGCATCTGACCATGTGCTACTGCTGTTCGGGCTTCGGGCACGAGACGTTTTAGTGTGTTTTGCAGCACATAGAGGTTTTGTACGCGATTATTAACCACAAATACCTGTCCGTTACGTTCTATTTCGTGAATAATGGCTTCTTTTACAATCTCTTCATCAAAATTTATCACTTCTGTAATAATAGGGAAGCGGTTTGGCGGCGGTGTGTTGATAATGGAAAGGTCGCGTGCTCCCATTAAGGAAAATTGCAATGTGCGTGGAATAGGTGTGGCGGTCAGCGTTAGCGTGTCCACGTTCACTTTCATCTGTTTCAGCTTTTCTTTTATGCTGACACCGAATTTTTGTTCTTCGTCGATAATTAGCAGCCCTAAATCTTTGAATTGCACATTTTTACCAACAATTTTATGAGTGCCTATGATGACATCAATTTTACCTTCTTTTAGTTCGGCGAGTATTTTCTTAACTTCATCCGATTTTTTTGCACGGCTTAGGTACTCAATTTTTATAGGGAAATTTTTGAAGCGGTCTGTAAACGTGTGGTAGTGCTGCAATGCTAAAACAGTTGTCGGTACAAGTACGGCTACTTGTTTGCCATCTGTGGCAGCTTTAAAAGCAGCTCGCATGGCTACTTCCGTTTTTCCGAAACCAACATCGCCACATACTAGTCTGTCCATTGGACGTGCCGATTCCATATCGTGTTTTATGTCGGCAGTGGCTTTGCTCTGGTCGGGTGTATCTTCGTAAAGAAACGAAGCTTCCAATTCCTGTTGCAGGTAGCTGTCCGGTGAAAATCGAAAACCTTCTTGGGCTTTGCGCTGTGCATAGAGTTTTATCAAGTCGCGCGCAATGTCCTTTACCTTGGTTTTAGTGCGTTCTTTTAAGCGTTCCCATGCGCCGGTGCCTAATTTATTAATGGTGGGTTCAGCACCTTCCTTGCTTTTGTATTTCGATATGCGGTGAAGTCCGTGAATGCTGACGAAAATAATGTCGTTATCCTTGTAAATCAGCTTAATAACTTCCTGTTGTTTGCCGTTAATTTCGGTTTTGAACAAACCGCCGAATTTTCCTACGCCGTGGTCAATATGTACCACGTAATCGCCGATGCGGAACTGGCTCAAATCTTTCAGTGCTTGTGCCATTTTGCCGATTTTAGCTTGGTCGCTACGCAATGAAAATTTGTGAAAACGGTCAAAAATCTGATGGTCGGTAAAGCAACAAATAGATAAATCGTGGTCGATAAAGCCTTCGTGCAGGGTTTTTACAACCGGCGTGAAGTTAATATTTTCGTTTCTATCCTTAAAAATGGCAGCAATGCGGTCGGTCTGTTTTACGCTGTCGCTGCATATATAGAGACGGTAGCCTTTTTGCAGGTAGCTTTTACATTGTTCGGATAAAAGGTCAAAGTTTTTGTGAAAAATAGGCTGTGCCGAGGTTTGGAACTCTATTTCTTGGGCTGATTTAAAGAACTGTTTGGTGCCTATTTCTATGGTTCGGAAAGCTGAAAGGCAGTTTAAAAATTCGTCACCAACAATGAGTTGTGCGTGTAAATCGGGTAAAGTGTTACTTTGATTTAATTTTGTTAAAAGATTGTCGTACAGTTGGTTAATTTTTCCTTTTACAAAAAGAACATTGTTGAAAATGAAAATGCTTTCTTTGCCGATAAATTCAAAAAATGATTTTCTATCGGTTTTTATTTCGCTGATGTTTGGCAGTACTGTGATGCTTTTTTTATTTTCGAGCGACAACTGTTTTTCTATATCGAAAGTGCGAATACTCTCTATCTCATCGCCGAAAAAGTCAATGCGGTAGGGTCTTTCGAATGAGTAGGAAAAAATGTCAAAAATGCTGCCGCGTATGGAAAACTGCCCGGGTTCGTAAACAAAATCCACCTGAATAAAACCTTGCTTTTGCAGATAAGCGGTGATGAGGTTAGTGTCCGTCAATTCGCCAACAGTTAAATTTAAAGCATTGGCTTTCAGTGTTTTTCCTGATATTATTTTTTCGGCTATCGCTTCGGGGTAACTCACTACAATAGCGGCTTTTCCTGCACTTATTTTGGCGAGTGTTTCAGTTCGCAGAATTTCGTTGGAAGTGTCTTTTGTGCCTATTTTCAAACTGTTTCGATAACTGGAAGGAAAAAAGTAAACGGTTTCATTGCCAAGCAGTTGCGTTAAATCGTGGTAAAAATAGGCGGCAGTATCAGCATCGTTTTCGATTACAAACAGCGGCGGTGTTTTTTCATTCGATAGGGTAGCTACGGCAAGCGCTTTTGCAGAGGTTTGCAATCCTGATATGCGCAGAGCTGATGATGCGCTCCGCATCCATTTTGCGATGTGCTTTATTTGTGGATGTTGTGCGTAGAGAGCTACAAATTCAGAAAGATTCAATCTCACTTGTTGCAAAGTACTTTTGAGTTATCAACAATTTTGTATTTTCGACCGAATGTTATTTTGGTGCTTTGTAATACAAAAACAGACCTATAATCATAAAGATGATATTGGGTAACCACACCGCTAATAACGATGGCATACTGCCATTTATGGCAAAAGAGCTTGACAAAGAAATAAACAAAATGTAGAGCGCACTCAAAGCGATGCCCACGCCTATATACAAGCCCATGCCGCCACGCACTTTGCGCGATGAAAGCGACACGCCGATAAGGGTTAAAATCAGTGCTGAAAATGGCATGGAAAAGCGTTTTTGGTATTCATCTTCAAAGGCTTGTATGTTGCTCATTCCGCGTTCTTTTTGGCGTTTGAGGTAGTTGCGCAGTTCCGGATTTTTCATTTCGGAACTATTTTTGGCGGTAACAAAAAAATCGGCAGGATCCATGCAGATAACGCTGTCAATTTCGTAGCCTTGCGAAATGTGTTCATACATTCCGTCAAAGTCCCGGATGGTGTAGTTGTACAATGTCCAGTGGTTGAGAGAGTCCCATTTTATGTTTTCGGCAGTCATACGCGAAATTAATGTTTTACCATCAAATTTTTCCATTGAAAAGTGATAACCTTCTTTGCTTTTTTCTTCAAAACGTTCAAAATAGACAATAGTGCCTTTTTCCACTTCAAATTGCACATTACGAACCACTTCAGACGTGAAACGCGAGATATATTTATCTTCGAATGCCAACCGTACTTTGTTGGATGGCGGAATGACGTAACCGCTCAAAAAGAACGTAAAAAGACCTATAAGTGTGGCTGAAATGAAGTAAGGGCGTAAAAATCTATTAAAGCTGATGCCACTTGCCAAAATTGCGATAATTTCGCTGTTCATTGCCATTTTTGAAGTAAAAAATATGACCGAAATAAAGGCAAACAGCGGCGTAAACAAGTTGGCGAAGAACGGAATGAAATTCAAATAGTAATCGAATACAATGGCTTCCCATGGCGCATCGTTTTCAAAGAAATTATCGATTTTTTCCGTTAAATCGAAAATCACTGAAATGCTGATAATCAGTATAATGGAAAAAGTGTATGTTCCCAAATATTTTTTTATGATGTACCAATCAAGTCGTTTGAGCATACGTTTAAAATCTTATAGACGTTGTGTTACTTTTTTTATTATTTCAGCTTTCCAAGAGGTAAATGTGCCATTGATAATTTGTTTGCGCGCTTCGCCAACCAGCCATAGATAGAAAGCCAAATTGTGTATCGAGGCAATCTGCATTCCTAACAATTCTCTGCTCACAAACAGGTGGCGCAGGTAGGCTTTTGTGTAGTGTTTATCGACAAAACAGTCGCTTTCTTCGTCAATAGGCGAAAAATCGTTAGCCCATTGCTTGTTTTTTATGTTTATAATGCCGTTGCGTGTAAATAACATACCGTTGCGACCGTTGCGCGTAGGCATTACGCAGTCGAACATATCCACGCCGCGCTCAATGCATTCCAAAATATTAGCGGGTGTTCCTACGCCCATCAAATAACGTGGTTTATCTTTGGGTAAAATAGAATTTACTAACTCTGTCATTTCGTACATTTTTTCCACAGGTTCACCTACAGATAGTCCGCCAATGGCGTTGCCTGCACAGTTTTGCGAAGCGACAAATTCCGCCGATTGTCGGCGCAAATCGGGATAAATGCAGCCTTGCACTATGGGGAAAAAAGCTTGTTGATAGCCGTATTTCGGTTCCGTTTCGTTGAAATGTTTCAGACCGCGTTCCAGCCAACGGTGCGTGCGTTCCATCGATTGTTTGGCGTAAGTGTAGTTGGCATCTCCGGGTGTACATTCATCAAAAGCCATCATAATATCAGCACCGATAGTACGTTGTATGTCCACCACATTTTCGGGCGTAAACAAATGCTTAGAGCCGTCAATATGTGAATGAAAATAGGCACCTTCTTCTTTGAGTTTACGCCTGTCGGAAAGCGAAAACACTTGAAATCCGCCGCTGTCGGTTAATATGGGACGTTCCCAACCGTTGAATTTGTGCAAACCGCCTGCTTGTTCCAAAATATCCAATCCCGGGCGCAAATAGAGGTGGTAGGTATTGCCTAAAATAATTTGTGCACCAATATCGTCGCGCAATTCTCTGAAATGCACAGCTTTAACCGAAGCCACCGTACCGACAGGCATAAAAATGGGGGTTTGTATAACTCCGTGTTCGGTAGTGATTTCGCCGGCGCGAGCGTTACTATTTGGGTCGTTATAGTGTACTTTAAAGTACATTTTTCTCTGTTTTAAACTGACAAAGTTAGGTAATTTTTTTAGAATACGAAAAATGGATTTTTTCGGTCAACTTTCGACATAGATTTGTCCTGTTTCGTAGCGAACCACCGAAATGGGCGTTCCTTTGGCAATAAATCCGGCGTAATTGGATACAGCATCGTACCGTTTTCCGTCAATTTCCACTTTGCCCGAAGGGCGCAAGTCAGTGGCAGCGATGCCCGATTTACCGATAAGTGATTGCTGTTCGGTAGGCACGCCTACAAATCCCGACTCTTTTTCTTGTGCCGTTTTTAGAGCCAATTTTCCCCATAAGCCTCGGCTGCCAATTTTGTGTGAAAAGTATAAAATAGCAAAGAAAGAAGTCAACAGACCTAAAAAAACAGTAAAAACAGCTTCGCCGACATCGGGTAGGCGCACGCGTTCAAAATTGAAATTGACATTGTCAATAAGGCTCATAACCAATCCGAAAACAACGCAGACAATGCCGCTGATGCCTGCAATTCCAAATCCCGGAATGACAAAAATTTCCAAAATAAGTAGTATAACGCCAATAAAGAAGATGATAATTTCCCAATTGGCTGCCAAACCATCAATGTAGAGTGGTGCAAAATAGAGCACCGATGCCACAATAGCCACAACAAGCGGAAAGCCTATTCCGGGCGTTTGCAGTTCAAAATAGATACCGCCGATAATGAACATAATCAGCAGGCTTTGGAAAATTGTGTTGGTCAAAATGCCTTTTAATTTATCGTAAAATGTTGGCTTATAGGTGATTAATTCATATTCGCCGACAGAATAACCTTCTTTTTCCAACACATCGATTACCGTTTCGGCAACACCTTCGCAGTAGCGATTGGCAATGGCTTCTTCAGTGGTGAATGTCAGCGTTTTGCCCGAATCAATAATGTTGGGAATTACCGTATGATTGTCCACCATGGCTTCAGCTATAAGCGGGTCGCGTTTCCATCGACCAAGACTATCCTTGCCGTGAGCTTCGGCGGTAGAACGCATAGTGGCTCGCATATACGATTGGTATTTGTCAGGCATTTGCTGACCATCGGTGCCGGCTACTACTGTTGCAGCTCCTAAACTTGCACCTTTGCGCATATAGATGCGGTCGCAGGCAATAGAAATGAGCGCTCCGGCTGATGCGGCATTATTATCAATGAAAGCAACTGTTTGAATGTCGGAATTGAGAATTTGTGTGCGTATGCTGTCGGCAAAGGAAAGTTCGCCGCCATAAGTATTGAGGCGCAGCAATACAAGATTGGCGTTTAACGCTTCAGCTTCACTAAAACCGCGTTTGGTGTACACCCACGTTTTACTGCCGATATTGTCGTTAATGTCAATTTGGTAAATAGTGGCAGCTTGCGACAAGGACGTAGCAGCAATTATCGCCCAAAAAAGCAATTTTTTCATAAAGATAATTTTTCACAAAGGTAAATAAAAATGGCATAATTGACAATGAAAAATTCTTTGAGTGTAGATTGAACACAAAAACAAGGTTTGAAGGAGCATTTTGGGAGTTGTTGATAACTTTATTATCATATTTTTTGTGAGATTTTTTTTTCTTCGATAAAAATGTTATTACTTTGCAAATAGAAAATTTTATTCTCGAAAATGGAATTGAAATTTTCTATTTCCGACAACTTCAGGTCTTTTGTTTTTTAGTAACTAATTGATAAATAAAGTTTTTTCGATTTTTTTCGGATAAGTTTTATTATTTTTTTGCGCTTGAGTTTTGCAAAAGATTTTTTTAATTGGTACGGAAATTAGAAAAAATATGCCATTACGGACATTTTATAGTCGATTATTTTAGATACTAATCCTTTTTATTTTTATTACTAGTGGAAAAACAGATTATTACTAATGAGGAAGCTCAACAAGCATCGTTTGAGTATTTTGGCGGCGACCAATTAGCCGCTCAGGTTTGGGTTAACAAATATGCGTTGAAAGATTCGGATGGCAATTTGTTTGAAAAATCGCCGGAAGATATGCATTGGCGTTTGGCACGCGAAGTGGCGCGTATCGAAAAGCGTTATCCTAATCCGCTCACAGAGAAGGAAGTATTTGATTTATTTGACCAATTTCGTTACATTATTCCTGCCGGCAGCCCTATGACCGGTATCGGAAACGATTTTCAAGTTTCTTCATTGTCCAACTGTTTTGTTATCGGCATTGATGGCGATTCCGATTCGTACGGTGCCATTATTAAACTCGATGAAGAGCAGGTGCAGTTGATGAAACGCCGCGGCGGAGTGGGGCACGATTTGTCGCACATCCGTCCTCAAGGTTCGCCTGTAAAAAATTCAGCGCTTACATCTACAGGATTAGTACCGTTTATGGAACGTTACTCGAATTCGACTCGTGAAGTGGCTCAAGGCGGACGGCGTGGCGCACTGATGTTGTCTGTTTCTATAAAACATCCTGATGCTGAGAGTTTTATTGATGCAAAATTAGAAAAAGGAAAAGTTACAGGTGCAAACGTTTCTGTGAAAATAGACGATGATTTTATGCGTAGCGTTGTTTCCGAAGGCATCTACAAACAGCAATATCCCACGGATTCGAACCGTCCTACCTATAAAAAAGAGATTCATGCTAAGGAGTTGTGGAAAAAAATTATTCACAACGCATGGAGTTCGGCTGAACCGGGTGTGCTTTTTTGGGATACTATTTTAAGAGAATCGGTACCCGATTGCTATGCCGACCTTGGTTTTCGTACCGTTTCCACCAATCCTTGTGGCGAAATCCCTTTGTGTCCTTATGATAGTTGCCGTTTGTTGGCAATCAATCTTTATTCGTATGTCGAAAATCCGTTCACATCGAAAGCTAAATTTAATTTCGAGTTGTTTTCAAAACATGTACGTTTGGCACAACGTATTATGGACGACATTATTGATTTGGAATTGGAGAAAATCGACAAAATTCTTGCTAAAATTGAGTCCGACCCCGAAGACGACAACGTAAAATTGACAGAATACCAATTGTGGCAAAAAATCAGAGCAAAATCGCTACAAGGTCGTCGCACGGGCGTGGGAATTACTGCCGAAGGAGATATGTTGGCAGCTTTGGGCTTACGTTACGGCACCGATGAAGCTACTAATTTTGCTGAGGAAGTGCAAAAAACCATTGCCATAGAGGCTTATCGCTCGTCGGTGAATATGGCAAAAGAGCGTGGCGCATTTACGGTGTACGACACTAAACGCGAAGCCGAAAATCCATTCATTAAACGTATTAAAGAAGCTGACCCTGCTTTGTATGAGGAGATGAAAAAATACGGACGGCGCAATATTGCCTGTCTCACCATTGCACCCACGGGAACTACCAGTTTGATGACGCAAACAACATCGGGCATTGAACCGGTATTTAAAGTGGTGTACAAACGTCGTCGCAAAGTCAATCCGAACGATTCTAATGTTCATGTGGATTTTGTTGATTCTGAGGGCGATAGCTGGGAAGAATACACAGTATTTCACCACAAATTTGTTACGTGGATGTTGGTAAATGGTTATGATGTTACTAAAAAATATTCGCAGGAAGAATTGGACGAAATGATTGCCAAATCGCCCTATTACAAAGCTACTGCCGAAGATATTGATTGGATGCAAAAGGTGCGCATGCAAGGACGCATTCAAAAATGGGTCGACCATTCTATTAGTGTAACTATTAATCTGCCCGAAGATGTTTCAGAGGAATTGGTGGACGAATTGTATATAGAGGCTTGGAAGTCGGGCTGCAAGGGCGTTACGGTCTATCGCGAAGGATCGCGCAGTGGTGTTTTGGTTGCCGCTGACAGTAATGATAAAAAAGAAAATGACCCCAACCGTAAGTGTGTTTGCTACGATGAAACTGAACGTTTAGTTCGCCCAAAAGAGTTGGAGTGCGATGTGGTACGTTTTCAAAATAAAAAAGAAAAGTGGATTGCTTTTGTGGGTCTTAAAGACGACCGTCCGTATGAAATTTTTACCGGTTTGGCTGATGATGATGAGGGTATTTTGCTGCCCAAAACAGTTGTATCAGGTAAAATTATAAAGGAAGTGGACGAAGATGGCAACAAACGCTACGACTTTCAATACAAAAATTCTCGTGGTTACAAAACCACCATGGAAGGACTTTCGCACAAGTTTAACAAAGAGTATTGGAACTACGCAAAACTGATTTCAGGTGTATTGCGCTACGGTATGCCTATCGACCAAGTTATTAAGTTGGTAAGCAGTCTTCAACTCGATAGTGAATCCATTAACACATGGAAAGCCGGTGTAGAGCGCGCTTTGAAAAAATATATTCCGGAAGGTTCTGAAATTAAAGGACTTGAATGTCCTGAATGTCATCAGCAAACAATGATAAAACAAGACGGATGCGCCATTTGCACTAATTGCGGTCATTCGCAATGCGGAGGATAATTGGCAAACGAATTTGTTGTCTCTGAACGTAAAGAAAAAATATTACTAATAAAATAAAATTCATTTTTCCTAACGTTTTAAGTGAGGAGGGATGCGGCAGCAAAAAAGGCTTGTCCGCATTTCTTTTTATCCGTTTTTTATTTTTCTGCTAAAAGTTTAAGCGTTTCTTCAATGGAATTTGCTTTGCGGTCGCCTATGGCAAAATGGTCGTGGTGCGCTTCTATGGTAATGTCGGCAGTTGGTACGGTGCGTATGCCACAGCGGAGTAAGGCGCGTTCCAACCAAAGTATAGCAGGCTTTTCGCCAATAACAGCTACTTCTAAATTGCCCATAGGATGGTTTATTTTGCAGTGCCCGTCGGTTTCGTCAAAACGAAATGTATCACTGCCGAACGTTTCTTGAAATTTACCGTCAAGCATCAAGTCTTCAGGAATGCCAACTTGTACACCGTCATTTCCCATTAACCAAATTTTATCAGCCATTTGAAGTGCAAGGTCGAGTTCGTGTGTCGAAAGTAAAAATGTTTTGCGCATATTTACTGATAGGCGACGCAGCAACAGCATAATTTCGATGCGGTTTGGAAGGTCGAGATGTGCAGTCGGTTCATCTAAAAGTACCAAAGGCGTATCTTGTGCCAATGCCTTTGCGATTACACATCTTTGTTTTTCACCGTCACTCACTTCGCAAATGTAGCAATTGGCTTTATGTGTTAAATTAACTTGTTCAAGTGATTGATTTATAATATTTTCATCTTCTTCTGAAAGTTTTCCAGCCCAATTGGTGTAAGGAAAACGTCCCATTGCCACCAAATCATGCAGCGTAAGATTTTCAACAGTTATAGTGTCAGTCAGCACAAGCGATAAGAGTGTGGCGCGTTCGGCGTTGGTTAGTTTTTCGACATCTTTTCCCTGAATGGTGATGTGTCCGCCAAGCGTTTTTTGCAAGCCTGCCAGAGTGCGCAATAAAGTACTTTTTCCTGTGCCATTGATGCCTGTCAGACAAATCAAATCGCCCGCCGAAGCCGATAGGTTCAGGTCGCGTTGTACGAAGTGTTTACCGTGGCCGATATTTAAATGAGTGGTTTTCAGCACAATTATTTATAAATTTACAATTTTACAAAAGAGCAAACCATTATTTTTTTTAAAAAATTTTAATTTTCAATTGTCCGTTTGTTTTTCAAAATTATCCAAATGATGATAGGCGCACCCACAAGAGCACTTATGGCATTAATTGGAAGCGTGTAGCCGTCGGCAGGTAATTGTGTAGCCAAATCGCAAAGCAATAGCAATATAGCACCGCAAAGCATTGTTCCGGGAATAGTAATACTGTGGTCGGACGTGCGGAACAAGCCACGCGCCAAATGTGGAACCGCCATACCTATAAAGGCAATGGGACCTGTGAATGCTGTCGTAGTCCCGGCAAGCAAAGCCACTGCAACGATAATTAAGAAACGGGTGCGGGTAATGTTGATGCCCAATCCTTGTGCATAATTTTCGCCTAACAGCAAGCCATTAAGCGATTTTTGTATAGCGAAAACAATAGTTAATCCTACAGTAATTAACAACAGCATCACTTGCATATAGTTCCAGCCCACCGCCGATAAACTGCCGAATGTCCATACAACAAAAAGTTTCAGCGAGTCGGGGTTGCTGCTGTTTTGCAGAATAGTAACCAACGAGCCGGCTATTTGTCCGAACATAATACCGATAATAAGCAATGATACGGCTTGACGCACATGCAGCGATACAGCCAAAACCAGCAACAGTACCAAAACGGCTCCCGTAATGGCTGCAATAACCAACCCCCATCCGCTTTGCGTCAATGCAACCGGCAATAGACCGCCGGCAAGCAAATAAACAGCCACCCCAAGGCTCGCTCCGGAACTAACCCCTAAAACGTAAGGTCCTGCTAACGGATTGCGAAAAAGCGTTTGCATAATCAGTCCCGCCACCGAAATTGCCGCTCCTGTAATGACAGCCGTTAAAGCTTTTGGGAGACGGAAGTTGTAGATAATTTCGCGGTAGAGTGTATCATCCGACCACAGTGCTTCTAAAGGCAATCGTACGCTGCCAAAAATGATGTCGCACACTAATACTACGCCCATCAAAACAATTAAACCTCCAAAAAGCAATCCGTTTTTTATACTTTTCATTATTTGTTCATTTCAATTTAATAAGGTATTTAGGCTGATAATCATCGGATAACAGTTCGGGGTGCAAAGCCCATACAACATCTTTCAACACAATGTCGGGATGCGCTACGGCACTTTCCCAAAAATCGTTGGCACCGCCGGCTTTTGTGCGAGCGAAAAATCCATACACGCGTTGCTGTTGTGCTGATTTAAATAGGTGATGACGTTCGTCCATATTGTAGAGTTCTTGCAGCGACGCTACGGGAGCGTTCAGCCACACGTCGGCTTTGGCAAAATGGTGTA
>DUQS01000033.1 GCA_012837685.1 Bacteroidales bacterium | reverse complement strand
TCGTATTCCACTCCTAAGGTCATTTGATTGTCAAATCCTGCTTGTAATGGAATAGTTTTCGATACAGGTGTTAAACCGGCATCGGCTTTAGATGTGAGTGTCAATACTGATGAGTTGTAGTTGGCAAGTTCTGCCATACTTTCCCATTTATTGCCGGCATTGACGGTAGCCACGTTGATAGTTGTAGCTCCAATGGTGCTCTTAATGGTTCCGCCTATAGCTTGTACGCGTTCCAATCTGTTTGTGCGTGTGCTATAGATGTAGCGCATAGCAGAAGCCGATGTGGCGTTTTTGTGTGTAGTTTCCCAATTGGTCAAATTAGGATTATAGACGTTGCCTATTACTGCTCTTACGGTTACACTACCGCCGTGTTGTGTCAACGAATCTTGCGGTATATCTGTTACCCAATAGTAGGTTTCGGCATCTGTGCCGGTTTCCCCAAATCGTATCATACGGTTGTTTTTGGTGGGGTCTAAATAGTTGGCGGTACCTCCTGTAGCCATAGCTGTACGTATGTAGAAACCGTCGGGATATTCATATTTTTGCGGTGTTCCGAGAATTTCACCATCAGGTCCAATGGAAAACGGTACGGTAATAACGGTACTGTCGGTAGCATAGCGTATCGGTTCGCCTATGTTTATCCATTCGCCTGCAAACCAACCTTGCAAGAAGATGTCGGCATTCTGCGGAGTGTAGATGGAGAATGTACCATCGTCAAAGAGCGTGTTGGAAGTGTAAGTAACGGTGTTTCCGCTTTCGTTAACGTCCACTTTCAGACGGTATTTTATCGAGTCGACGTAAACTGTATAGCTGTTGTTGTTACAGTAAGCGGTATAGTTTTCGTTGTCGTTATATTTTACTACAACACCGATAACCGAACCTTCGCTTAAGTGGTTTAACGGCTCAAAAATGGTATTATCGGCAGTAGTACGTTTTGCGCCTTCGGCTAAAGTTGCAGTAGCCCACGTTTCGCCTATGTTGTTGTAGGTGTTCCAGTCGGGGCGTTGCTTGTTTTTGTGCATAATGGTAAACGTTTGGTCGGCATTAGGGTCACCATTATTGTGAATTACTACACGTTTGTAGTAGATATTGCCCGAAGCGTGCTTCATAAGGGTAGGGTTGTTAGGATTCCAGCCTGTAGGCACTATGGGTTCGTCGCCAATAAGCCCGAACGTAACTTCCTCTTCCATAACATAAGCTATTGCACCATTGGCACCGGTAAAGGCATACAAATGGACGTTGTGCGGAGCAGTTGTGGAAGTTTCGTTTACTTGGAAGCCATGTACCGTGGCAGCATTGTCAGGTACCTGACCGCCCATGCCTCTTCTATGAGTAGGAACATTGGCAACTTTAGAGTTGACTATTATTGAATCGATAGTTGATGCTCCCGATAATTCGTACAGTTGGTGCATATTTTTGGCAATATACATTGCGGCACCGTTATGGTTGTTGGTTCCAAGGAACAAATAGTTTTTGTTTTTGAATATAAAATTTTCGGCTCCACAAGCCATTATATTGATACTATCAGATCCACCTGATTCTATGCTTGTAAAGGGTGCTAATATTGCTGATGAAAATGTTGGGTTAAAACGATCAGTAGTGTCTAATGATAAAAACAATGGCATGGCTCCGTTTGCATCATACCAAAACGAATTGGGTCCAAATTTTGA